>CAZRYM010000009.1:0-6036 GCA_964604305.1 uncultured Thermotogaceae bacterium
CTGTCGTCACCGACAACGCCCTTGCCCTCGGCTTCCCTTCCTATCGGTTCGGCGGGGAATGTTTCTTTCAACATTCCGGCTCAATAGTCATGCCCGGCAAACAAAAAAAGACTACCTTAGGTAGTCTTTTTTTTTTGGGTTTTTATATTCGACTTAAAATTTTAAGGCCATCTTCCGTAATTGCTATATCGTCTTCAAAATGAGCATTCAAGGAACGATCAATGTTCACAACCGTCCAACCATCTTCAAGAATTTCGGTTGCATATTCTCCCAGACTTATCATAGGTTCGATGGCTAATGTCATTCCGACCCTTATTTTTGGGCCGCTATTTCTTTCGCCAAAGTTTGGAACAAAAGGATCTTCATGCATTTCTCTACCGATTCCATGCCCACCAAAATCTCTAATAACTGAATACCCTTCATTCTCAACAAATTTTTGTACTGAATACCCCATCTCACCAAGTCTAATTGCTTTTTTCAAGCTTTCAATTGCTAATTCTAATGCCTTATATGTGGTTTCAACAAGTCTTTTTTTTTCTTCGCTTACCTCTCCGATTAGATAAGTTCTTGCTGCATCCCCGTGAAAACCTCCCAAATAAGCACCAACATCAATAGTAACAATATCTCCTTCCTCAATAATTTTATCCTCTGAAGGAATGCCATGAATTAAAACTTCATTAATTGAAACACAAGCAGATCCAGGAAATCCCTGGTATCCTTTGAACGATGGAATAGCGCCTTTATCTCTTATAAATTCTTCTATTTTTTTGTCTACTTCCCATGTTGAAATACCAGGTTCTAATAAATCCCGAGACATTTCTAAAACTTCTCCGACAATTTTGGAAGCCTTTTCCATAGCGTTTATGTCTCTATTTCTTTTCAGTTTGATCAAGTAGTTTTCATCTCCTTTGTATATCAGGTGTTATTATCATTGGATTTTTCAAGAACAATATAATCATCCGGTTGTATTGTACTGACTGCATGTTTAAAGATTAGACTCTGATGTTTCCCCTCTTCAACTAAAATTGAGTACATATCAAAGGATTTTAGTTTTCCGTGGATCTGAAAACCATTGACTAGAAAAATTTTTACCCCAATCTTGTTTATCCTCAGATGGTTTAAAAAACGATCCTGCAGATTGAATTTCTCAGACATGATTTCACCCCTCATAATTAATATTAATAAAAAGAAATAATACTTTATACTCCAAGATTATAACATTATATGAAAAAATAACAGGAAAAACCCGGAAATATATATCTATATTGAAAACAAATGCAATTAGTTAAAATTGATCAAAAATTCATATATTGCATGATAATCGGCATTAATTGTGGAAGGAGTTCAACTAATTGTTTTAACAAGGGAACTCTATTTGTTACAGGTACAACCTGTACTCCATCTTCTGATATAATGATTATGGAATATGGTAACAGTTCTATACCGCCTCCCGCACCACCACCATATACATCCCCAGGTCCTCCCAGACCTCCTCCAAAGCCATAATTAGCCTCAAACAATGGGATTATTGTCTTGTTTTCAATTTGAATCGGTGTTCCTATTGCCTTGTCTGCAGACAAAGCATCCAGTGGAATTTGAATTAGTTTTTCAACAGTTGTGGAAATATCACTTGCAAACATTATAAAAGGTATTAACACTAAGATTAAACAGAATATTTTTTTCATAAGCTTCCTCCTTTTTTTAAAAAAATAATCTACTAATTATAACACGATTTTTCTAGTTAAAATGAAATTCTTACAGGTTTCTGCTCCCGGGTTTAGTTGGTAAATCACCGGCAATACATAAAGGGCAATTTGTAGAATCATAAGAATCAAATTCAAGCTTTATCGCTTCAAATACAGGTAAATTTAACTTCGCCAAACCTCTATTGGCAATACATGAAAAACCTACCACAATCCCCCCCAGTTCTTCAACTAAAGCTTTAACTTCCAAAGATGATTTGCCTGTAGTAATAACATCTTCCATGATAAGGAATTTTTCACTTGGCATGATTTTAAAGCCCCTTCTTAAAGACATTATGTTATTTACTCTTTCGGCAAAGATTGTTTTTTTATTTGTTTGTCTCCCAAGTATATATGCGGGGATAATCCCACCCATTGCTGGACCAATCACTGTATCAAATTCAATATTTATTTTTTTTGCTACTATCTCTATGGTTTTTTCAGCTATTTCGGGATGTTGCAATAATTTGGCACATTGTATATATTTTTGGCTATGTTTCCCAGAGCTAAGTAAAAAATGTCCTTCAAGCAATGCCCCCGTTTTTTCTAAGTATTCTTTAACCATTGGTTTCCCCTGCTTTCATACTATTATTTATTTCTGCCATTATTTTTGTTTTCATTTCGATGGCAGCTTCTCTTGCTGCTTCATCAAACTTCAAATTTTCCCATTTTTCATTTTTATAGGAAAGAATTATCCCACGTGAAGAATTAATAATACCGCCATTTCCATTGATGAGGTAATTTGAAACATTCTCGGCAGTTCCGCCCTGTGCTCCATATCCGGGTATTAAAAAGAAGGTGTTTTTCATTCTTTTCCTAATAGCCACCCCATCTTCAACATGCGTGCAACCAACAACTGCTCCTATTGAGGAGTACCCTGATGAACCGATATGTTTTTTCCCCTTATTTTCCAATAACTCTATAACTCTTTGATACACAAATTCATTCGACGCTGTCTTGATATTCTGGATATCGCCTGAACCAGGATTGGAAGTTTTCACCAAGACAAATATTCCTTTTCCGGATTTTAGATAATCTTCATATGGCTCAAGTGTGTCAGAACCCATATACATATTTACCGTAATCATGTCTACCTCAAAATCTCCAGAAAAATGTGCTTTTGCATACATTTGGGCAGTTTTTGAAATATCTCCTCGCTTTACATCAGCTATTAATGGTATATTTTTCATTTTAATGTAATCCAGAGTTCTTTTATACGCCTTAAGACCCTGAATTCCTAGTGCTTCATAATAGGCTATTTGAACTTTATAGGCTGCAACAATATCATTTGTGGAATCGACAATTGACCGATTAAACTCGAAAAGCCTGTCCTCAAGGCTGTCGAAAGTATTATTTAACTCTTCTGGAATATAATCTATTGATGTATCCAATCCCACACATACAGGCCCTTTTTCTTGGATCGAATAAAAAAGCTTATCCATTTTCTTCTCCCTCCAATGGTTTTACAATTCTACCATTATCGTATTTTAAAATACCATCTTTATATACTTTTATTACTTTTCCAAATAGAGTTCTTCCCATAAAAGGGGTGTTTTTCCCTTTAGATAGAAAATCAGATTCATTGACTTTATATTCTTCTTCGGTATTAATTATGACAAAGTCTGCTTTTATCCCTTCTTTGATGATTCCACTGTTAATGCCTAAAATATTTGCAGGGGAAAAAGACATGAGTTGTGATAGTTGATTAAGTGTTATTTTACCAGTTTTTACCAGTTTTGTATAACAGATTGAAAAGGCTATTTCTATGGAGCTCATTCCGGGTGCACCGTTCATTTTGTCTTTAACCCTGTGAGGCGCATGATCAGTTGCTATACAATCAATTGTTCCATCATGGATTCCTTGGATCATGGCTTCTACATCTGCTTGTTTTCTTAAAGGTGGATGTACAGAATAGTTGATTTCATCAGTAAGTACCAAATGATGTGGAGTACATTCACAAGTTATGTTTAATCCTTTCAATTTTGCCTTTTTGATCATTTCAAGAGCTTCTTTAGTACTGACATGTGCCATATGAAGATGTGCCATTGTTTCCTCACATAATTTTATATCTCTTTGGGTCATTAGATTTTCCGATGAACGTGTATCCGATTTGCTAAGTTTTTTATATTCTGCATGAGAAGAGACAATTAATCCTTTTTTCTTTGCGATTTCCATTGCTTTTTTCATGATAACATCAGATTCCACGCCATTCCCGTCATCAGATATCATTTTACAAAATTTACTTTTAATCATTTCCAAATGATCACAGTTTCTTCCGTTGAAGTCTTTTGTAATAGAACATGTCTGAAAAATATCAATTAAATTTGTTTTTTTTGCTTTTTTTACATTCCTTTCGACTAATGCATCACCATTACAAACCGGCAGGGTATTTGCCATCAGGTTTACTGTTGTGTACCCACCTTTAACAGCTGCTTCTGAACCTGTTATTATATCTTCTTTAAAGGTGTACCCAGGATCACGAAAATGAGCGTGTAAATCGATGAAAGAGGGCATCAATAAGTGGTTTTCACAATCTATAGAGGAACATGCTTTTGAAATATTTTTTTTAACTGACACTATCAAACCGTTTTTGATTAAAACATCAGAAGTTACCGTGCGTTCTTTATCGCAAACTAAAACATTTCTAATTAAAAGTGGTTCTTGCTTCATAATTTGCTTCCTAAAGGATACTTTTCATCACAATACTTACAACGATAAATACCTTTTTTTTCATCAACCAGATAAAATACATGTGCAATGTTCCTTTCAATGGATGTAATGCACCTGGGGTTTTTGCATTTGATCACATTTTCTACAGTTTTTGGAAGGCTCAACTTGAGTTTTTTTGTAATTGTGTGGTCTTGGATGATATTAATCGTAACATTTGGATCAATCAATCCTAATTCACTTAAGTCGAAATTTATTTCATTTTCAATTTTTATAATATCCTTTTTCCCTTGTTTTGGACTATTTGCATTCATGATCAAAGCGACAGTGTAATCCACCTTGTCCAATCCCAGATAATTGAATATTTCAACACCATATCCTGCTCTGATGTGATCGATTACGATGCCATTTTCGATGGTATTGATTGTCATCATTTCAACACACCCCCAGTAATTTCGAAATGAGTCCCATTCTAACATACATGCCCATCTTCGCTTGTTTGAAATAATAAGCCCTTGGATCATTATCGATTTCATATGCTATCTCATTCACTCTTGGAAGGGGGTGTAAAACAATCATATCTTTTGAGGCTAAGTTCATTTTAGTACTATCTAGTATATAGGTATCCTTAAGTCTGATATAATCTTCTTCGTTAAAAAATCTTTCCTTTTGAACTCTTGTCATGTATAAAATATCAAGTTGGCCAATACAATCTTCTAACTTTTGATGCTCTTCAAATACTATTGACTTTTTTTCCAGTATCTCTTCCTTTATGTAGTCTGGTATCTTTAATTCTTTTGGCGATATCAGATACATCTGATTGTTAGAATATCTTGAAAGGGCCTTTATCAGAGAATGAACTGTTCTACCGAATTTCAAGTCACCACAGTAGCCTATCTTAAGATTGTCCAGAGTACCTTTAACTGAACGGATTGTCAATAAATCTGTCAAAGTCTGTGTAGGATGTTGATGCCCACCATCTCCGGCATTAATGACCGGTATATCTGAATAGATTGATGCAACTTTTGGAGCACCTTCTTTTGGATGCCTCATGACAATGATATCAGCATAGCAGGCAACAGTCCTTACGGTGTCTGCAACACTTTCGCCTTTTGATACTGAACTTGAACCGGCTTCTGAGAAACCGATGACTTGTCCTCCGAGTCTCATCATAGCAGCTTCAAAACTTAATCTGGTTCTTGTACTCGGCTCAAAAAAAAGACTGCCCATAATCTTCCCTGAACATTTTGTTGCATAATTTGTCGGATTTTCTGAAATCTTTTCAGAAAGAGAAAGAATTTCATCAATTTCTTCCGTTGAAAAATCCATGGGGTCAATCAAATGTTTTCCTTTAATCATTTTTGTCCCTCCCAAAAAAAAACCACCATTACTAGAAACAGTAATGGTGGTTTTTGAATTTTAAAAAAATATATATTAGTTTTTTATGCCTTATGCCTCCGTGTTTGATCATTATTTCAACTCCGTTCTTTTTATCTTGAACATTCTATCATAGATAAATGTCTTTAGAATTAATCAGAAGTTAATTAACTCTTTCGTTCGTTTTGTGCTTTACAAAAGACTGAAGAATAATTTAAATTATTTGTGCGAAGGAAATTTCTGGTATCAT
>CAZRYM010000009.1:6046-52922 GCA_964604305.1 uncultured Thermotogaceae bacterium
ACCTGAGTGATGCTGGGGGAACACCCCATGCTATTTGATGCGATAGAACGGGAGGGATGATCATGGAGAAGAAAATATGTGTTTTTTTGGCTGTAATTATTTTAACAATACCTCAAATGCTTTGTGCGAAGGAAATTTCTGGTATCATCTATGATTGTTAATGGTATTTGGGGATCCAGCATTACACCGAATCCTATACCCACAAGATTAGCACCAGCCATAATATATTCCAGAGCATCTTCATGATTAAGTACTCCTCCTGTTCCAATTATAAAGATATCTTTGAATGCCTTCCTAACCTGAAACACTTGATTTAAAGTGATTGGCTTTATTGCAGGTCCTGCAAAACCTCCAAATTCTCTGTTCAATATTGGTTTCATAGTATGGATATCAATTTTCATGCCTTTGGGACAGTTTGATAACACAACACCATTGGCACCGGCATCAACTGAGGCATTTACAAGTTCAAATACATTATCTGAAGGAGCAAATTTGATAAATATGGGTTTAACCGTAATTTTTTTTAAACTTTTGATTGTTTCATAAATTTTGTTCGGGTTTGTCCCGATTGGCTCTTTTCCTTTATCAATATTAGGGCATGAAAAATTGATCTCAAAAAAATCAATAGCTCGTTTATTTAAACCTTTTACCATTATTTCAATCTCTTCAGTATAATTTGATGCCAGGCTGACAATAACAGGAATATTCAATTGCTCTAAAAAGGGTATGTGGTCTTTCATAAATGATTTAAATCCTGGGTTTTGCAGTCCAATCGAATTAATAATACCACCATAAACATCTACTATTCTTGGTGGCGGGTTTCCATCTGTTTTTTCTAATGTTACAGTTTTTGAAGTAAAAGCACCCATACATGAAAGATCAATTTCTTGAGATAATTCCTCCCCGTTACCAGCAGGACCTGACGCTATTATAATAGGATTATTAAACTTAACACCAAAAAACTCTAAACTAAGAATATCCTGAATCATTTTCCTCACCACTCCCAGATAATTTCATCAGAATCAAATATGGGACCGTCTTTGCAAACCATTTTAATTCCATTTTTAGTTTTAATCGGACATCCTTTACACATTCCCATCCCACAACCCATTCTTTCATCGAGAGATACGTATAATTGATAGTGATTTATTCTTGAATGTTCATGTAAAGCTTGGCACATACCAGCACTGCCGCATGCAATAACAATTGGTGGTTCGTTATTTTTAGTGCGGTTTTTTAGATATTGATCTAACTCGTCAATAACTGTATTGCCAGTATCAGATTCAAATATTCCTTCTTCTATATTTATCAACTTTTTTACCGCCTCAGTTTTAAAACCAACAATCGATTTTTCGATATTATCAGGATAACAATCGTTAAAGAAAATTATAGGAGCTGCACCACAACCTCCACCAATTGTTATATATTTTTTTGTCATGTTTAATTTGTTTTCAAAAGGAGTACCATATGGACCTCTGAAAAAAAAGAGTTCACCAGGAACTGAGTTGCTTAAATAGTTTGTAAATCTTCCAATTATTTTGATCAAAACTTCAAATCCACTAGTACTTGATTTTAAAACAGAAAATGGTTTTGCCAGAATTGGCTCCGTTCTGTTTTTGATCATTAAAAATTCTCCCGGTTTTATCCATTCAGAATCTTTTTCTTGATTTTTCTCATCAAAATGAAAAGAGGCAATGAGAAAATCTTCTGATACTCTTTTATTTTGCAAATAGATTTTTTCCATTTTTACTCACCTCACGCATTAAATCCTTTTTAAACACTAATATACAACTCTAAATATTATACTTATAGTATAACAGGAAAAAGAGGACTTATTTACCATTGATTTTGAATTGGTTTCTAAAGAAAAAATGATGTTATAATACACCGTAAATTACCTTGGAAAAGATTTTCAAATCTACATTCACAATTCTGCTGAGTTGTGTTGAAAGGCAAAAGGTATGTTCAAAAGAATCTTATTATTTACTTTTTTCGCATTTGTTTTTTCTGTCTGTGTCGCTTCTGTATCTCTTTTCCCAAATGAAATCTTATATCAGAGTCGTTCTACAGTGGGGATTAAATACAGTGAGCAAGCAGTTGGATTTTCTATCAGTTCAAAATTCCCAATTAATACTCTTTTCAAATACAAGGTAGAGGACCCAATGTTAGCGGGACTTATGCAGGCAGAATCTTCCTTTTTTTTACATGCTGTTTCAGATTCAAATGCTATAGGCCTTTTTCAAATGAAACCGTTTACAGCATCAGAAATTGGCGCATTAAATCCTTTTAATCCATATAACGATAAAAAGGTTTCCGATTTAGTTAAAAAATATACGAATGCATTTGGAAGTGTTGATTACGCATTAGGAGCTTATCACATTGGATATTATGGCGTTCAAAAATTAATTAATTCCGGGAACAACCCTTTGAACGATTCTAGAATAAATGATTATGTGAAAAAAATCAACTCCTTTCAACGTCTTTACAAAGAAGGAGACAAAATAACCTTAAAGGATTATATCTGGTTTGATATATCAATGAATCTTTCAGAGGCAAATAATTTTGATGCACATATTGTAGTACCTGAATTTTTCCTGGGTAGTTTTGAGTTGGGTATGAACAATTTTGATGGATTTAATATTACTTTTAATCAGGAATTTTTTCTATTTTGGTTTTTACAAGCTTATGTTGGTTATAATGAGGGCGTGATTACTGGTCTAACCTTAAAGTCTAATGACTGGTACAACAAAATAACTGTCAAATATGATTTTTCTAAAGATGATTTAATTTGGGTAGCGAGTAGTTCATTTGATTTGTTTTATTTCGATATCGGTTTTTCAAAGACAAATATATTCTTCAAACCTGGTTTTACAATAAACAATAAATATAGTTTTGAAATTCCTGTTTTTTATAAAAATCATGTATTTGTTCCGGGAATAGCGGCTATTATTAAATTTTGATTGGAGTCTCAATGTTAGAAAAAGCGGTTGTTGAAAGAATCTTAGAAAAACGGAATAATGAAGAGTTAGTTTTATTAAAAAAGACAAGACCAGATGCATGTCATCATTGTACCGCCAAGGTTATATGTGGAGTTAATAGCGAATTTTTTTTCAAAGCTTTGAATAATAATTGTGCTAATTTAAAAGAAGGAGATTTGGTTGAATACCAACTACCTAATGTTTCAATTGTAAGGTTATCATTTATATTATACTCCGTGCCCTTACTATTTTTTCTTCTATCTGTTTTTCTACTCATGTGGATATTCCCTGAAAAAGAATTATTTTCGCTTATGATTGCATTGCTGATGATGTTGATTTCTTTCTTTGGGGTGGGATTATATGACAGAAAAAGATTCAATACTAGAGAAGATAAACTACCAAAGGTCCAAAAAATACTTAATTTATGATAGGTACAATTATTAGATAACACACAACAGGAGGGGAATTTTTTTGAGATCAAAAAAGATTATATTGATAACGCTGATGTTATTTACCTTATTGGGGATTTCTTTAGGAATTGATATCGGGTTGCTGGAGATTTTTGGTAATGTGACGATTAGTACAGAAGATATATTATCAAAGATAACTAAATGCCATGAAGGAAATGAAGTTACTTATGCTGACATAGAAAGAGATATCTTTAATATAAAAGATATGGGTTTTTTTCAGGATGTCAATTATTCTTTGAGCAATTATGTCAATAATTCTCAGGTTTTAAGAATAGAAGTGGTGGAATATCCAATTGTAAGAGAGTTAAAACTTAACATCAGCGGACCTGGTTTGGTTTTAAAAAAGACCCTTGAAGAATATATTACAGTAGAAACCGGTAAAGCGTTAAACTATAAAAGGCTTATAAGAAGTCAAAATGCCTTAAAAAACCAATATGTGATGGCAGGATATCAGTTATTGGAAATCAAAAATAACATTGAACAATATGATTCAGAAGTCTTTATTCCAAACGGAATACTTGAAATTGAAATATGGGAGTATGCCTTATATGATTTTGTATTGAAAGGAGATTTTGGAGATATCCAGTATGAAGAAGTCAAAGAACTTCTTGATTTGAGATTTTTAAAAGATTATTATGATGATTTCTTTAAGCTGTTTTTAATTAAAAAGAATTATTATCCTTCTAACACAGAACTGCAAATGGCTTTTTCGAGGCTTTATAATACTGGTCTTATAGGACCTGAAACAAGTGTTGATTTTGAAAACCATACCGAACCGCTGGAAACTGGAGAACATGTAACAAATCTAGTAGTCAACATCCAACTTAATCCGGTGGTTCCAGATAAACAACCTTTCAGCACTCTGACAATTGAGGGTAATTCGTTAGTGCCAACTTCGGAACTTGTGAATGAATTGCGGTCTGCTTTTGATATCAATATTGACCTAATGAACGTTTTAAGAGATGTACAAAGAATCAAGGGGGTTTATGAAAAAAACGGTTATCCATTAGTCGTTATAACACCTAAGTATTATAAGTCTGAAGAAAGACTGACTTTTAAAGTGACTGAGGGTATACTAAAAGATTACAGAATACAAGGTTTAACAAAAACAAGAGAAGATCTGGTTTTGCGAGAGGTATCACTAAAAAAGAATCAACCGATTACTCTACGTGATTTACGGCAAACATATATCAATTTGAACAAAACTGGTTATTTTTCTAGTATTAATCTAGAACCATTGGGTATTTCTGCTAATTCAACAGCAGTAACAATTATTATCAAATTAGAGGAAATGGAAAATAATGTAGAATTTAAAACGAACGTTACTTTTGACCCAAAATACGGGGGAGAAACAGTTATTCAAAACATATATGGTAAGATTGGACTTGCTCTGAAGAATCCAATGGGACAGGGTCAAACAATCGATGTTTCCACAACACTTGGAAAATATCCCAATATTAGTTTGGGCTACAATGTCAGTAGTGTATTAAGGACACCAATAGACGCTGGCATTAGTGTTTCTTACGGAAGAAATTTTAATCAAAGAACTTTGGAGATAACAGATCCGTCAACAGAAACAAATATTGCCACAGTCGTTTCGTATGAATCAGAAGATTTTACTATTCAACCTAATATCAGCTACAGAATTGATGACTTTCAAAAGGTTGGAATGGATATCACATGGGGAAAATTTAAAAATTTTGATTTCAGTACTGACGAAGCCAGCTTTACCAATCAGATTGCAAAAGAAGGAATCAAATTAATTCTCGGTGGAGACTATCAGTATGATAGAAGGGATGATTTAATCAGCCCGAACGAAGGTTTCCTTTTTAGAACACGTGCAGAATGGTCATTGCCTTTTGAATTTGTAACTGATCATTGGTTCCGGTTAAACGAGTCAATCAGTGGATTTTATTCTCCATGGGACAATCACATTTTTGCCGGGCGATTTATATCAGCCCAGATACCGTGGGAAGATGCCGATGATCCAATTAATTACTCAATAGGTGGGAGCAACAACATCTTCATTCGCGGAATTAATTATAGTCGAGGATTAAGAGCTAATTTTATTAATGCCATTAACCTTGAATACAGGTACAGATTTGTTGATACGAACAATATTGCCATTGAATTTGCTGTTTTTAACGATAATGCCATGGGATGGAACAAATTCAGTGAAATATCAAATTCAAAATTATACTCCAGTTTAGGATTTGGATTCAGATTTAATATTCCGGGCTTTGGGGTGCTTAGACTAGATGTTCCTTGGGATTTTTCACCATATCTTGTAACTTCAGAGGGACCAAAATGGGGTGGAATTACTTTTGGATACGGTCAGATGTTCTAAGATAACTAAAAAAAAATCAACGAGAGCCGGCCTGCGTCGGCTCTTTTTACTGCTGATTTTAGTATTTGTGATCTTTTTAAGTACATTTGCTCAATCTATTCCTTGGTCACTGGAAAACAGGTTTGTGTGTTATTTCAATGCTCCTTTGGAATGGAACAAAGGGTTCAGCAATATGAAAGATATTGAGAAGTTTGTGGTTAACAATAAAATTAACTCCCGTAATCAAAGTTTTTTGGAGGATCTTTCAAAAAAACACAATTGTGATTTTTTACTTGTAAAGAATTTTTTTCAATCTAAAATCGTTGTAATTAAACCAGATAATACAAATGTTTTTTTTGAAGATGTAGAGAAATATTTGTTTGATATTAAGAAGCAATATGATATGATTCTTGAAGGTTTGGAAAAAGGGGTATTAATTGTTAAGAACTATCAAGGACTTCAAGATTTTTTAGAGATTATTTCGCGATTTGAAGTAGAAATTTTTCAGAAGGGTGATTATTTAATTGCTTCTACTAATGGTGAATATTTTTCAAAATACCTGGGCAACATAGTCAATAGGAATGAATTTTCTGAAGATATTCTTATATATGCAGAAACTGAAGAAAAAAATCTTACGCTTACAAATGCTTTTTCTTTTTTAAATATTGAAGTTAAAACCTTTTCAAGTATAAACCAGTTACCGCAATTTTTTATGCAAATGATTGGTATTCCACTTGAAAGTGAGATTCCCGAAAATTTTTATGTTTTTTCAAATCAATTAACAAAAGATTTTTTTTATCAATATTTTGAAGTTATTTCATCAGTTGATGAATGGCAAACAATTTATGATTTACTCGATGCGATTAGTATTTACGGCTTTTTCTATCAAATTGACAAACAATGGCTTATTGGATTTAAAGCTCATGATAATTATTATCAATATGAATCTTTTCGGAATCAGATTAAGACTTGGGGAATAACTGACAAAGAAACTGTAAAACCCTATACCAATGATTATTATATAAGCGTATTAGATGATTTGTTTTTAATATCGAATTTCCAACCCATAAAAACTTCACAAGAAAATAATGCAAATGGGTTGAACAATGTGTTATTTGATTTGAAGGAAAAAATCGGAAATCGAGATGTCTTTGAAGTAGGTTATGAGTTCAATGATGATTTAGGAATGAAAATATATTTCTTTTCAACTTTTGATGATAAAATAAAAAAGGAAGTAATTAGAATTTTCTGAAAAGGAGCTGTTTAACATCATGAATTTTTTTACGAAACTCTTCGATAAAAATGAGAGAACAATAAAAAAATACAGAGAGGTTGCAAGATATGTTTTGGAATACGAAAAGAGATTTACTAAGGAAAAAACCACAGCACTTCAATCAAAAGTAAATGATTTAAAAAAAGCATTAAATGAAAGTTTAATCTCACATGAGGAAGCTAGAATCGAATTGTATGCTATTGTTAGAGAAATAGCAAAAAGGACTATTGGTTTAAGACCTTTTGATGTGCAGATCGTAGGAGCTGTAGCCTTGGATAACGGTGAAGTGGCTGAGATGAAAACTGGTGAAGGAAAGACGCTAGTTGCTACAATGCCGGTCACTTTAAATGCATTGTATAAAAAAGGCGTTCACATGGTAACTGTCAATGATTATCTTGCAAGAAGAGATGCTATGTGGATGGCACCTATATACCTATCACTTGGATTAACAGTCGGAGTCATCAACAATCAAAGTGTGACTTATCAGGTGGTTTGGGAAGATGAATCTAGTGCAGTTGAGGCATTGAATACTGATCAAACTATTTGGCCGAGTGATCTTGATGTGGAAGTACCGAAAGCAGTACAGCTAAATTCAAAAGGATTTGAGGTTTTTAAAACAAAACTTGTAGAAATAGACAGAAGAGATGTCTATAAACTTGATATCGTTTATGGAACAAATAATGAATTTGGTTTTGATTATCTTAGAGACAACCTTGTTTACAGTATCGATGCAAAATCTCAACCTACTCATTTTTACGCCATAATTGACGAAGTTGACAGTATCCTAATAGACGAAGCAAGAACGCCTTTGATCATATCTGGTCCCAGTCAAGGAAACGAGATAATCTATTCGAAATTTGCAAAACTCATAAAGAAATTTCAAAAAGATGAGGATTTTGAGATTGATGAAAAGAGCAGGAGTTGTACTCTCACAGATAAAGGTATTGCCAAAGTTGAAAAACTGCTGGGGATTGATAATCTTTATGACCCTTCAAATATTGATAATCTTTATCATATAAACAACGCTCTTATTGCACATTACCTGTATAAAAACGAAGTGGATTATATCGTAACTGAAGATTCTGAACTAGTCATAGTGGATTCATTTACAGGGAGGTTGATGCCCGGAAGGCGTTTTAGCGGTGGATTACACCAAGCACTTGAAGCAAAAGAAAATGTCAAAGTGCGTGAAGAATCGGTTACATATGCAAGTATAACATTTCAGAATTTTTTTAGAATGTATGATAAACTTGCTGGAATGACAGGAACTGCAAAAACAGAAGAAGAAGAATTTGAACAGATATATCACATGGATGTGTTGGTAATACCAACTAACAAACCAGTAGTCAGAGAAGATAATGATGATGAAATATACAGAACGGTAGGTGAAAAATATAGGGCTATTATCGATCAAATAAAGGCATGTTACGATTTAGGGCAACCTGTTTTAGTTGGAACAACATCAATAGAAAAGAGTGAGTTGGTTAGTCATGCGCTAAATAAGATGGGATTAGAGCATGAAGTTTTAAACGCTAAGTATCATGAAAGAGAAGCTGAAATTATTTCTCATGCTGGCGAAGAGAAAGCGATAACGATCGCCACAAACATGGCCGGAAGAGGAACAGATATTAAGTTGTCATCCGGTGTAACCGAAAAGGGTGGCTTATACGTTATCGGAACTGAACGTCATGAGGCCAGAAGAATTGACAATCAGCTTAGAGGAAGAAGCGGAAGGCAGGGAGATCCGGGAGAATCAAAATTCTTTTTATCCGTTGAAGATGATTTGGTACGCGTGTTTGGCGGTGAAAGAATCGGTAAGATTATGGATGCTTTGAAACTTAATGAAGGAGAACCTATACATCATCCCATGCTAACTAGCTTGATCGAAAAGGCACAGAAAAAGGTCGAAGGCATGCATTTTGCCATGCGTAAATACTTGCTCGAATTAGATACCATAATGGATTCACAGAGAAAGGCCATTTATGAACATAGAGATTGGATCCTTGAAGAAGATGATATTTCCAGCCATTTAAAAGAGATTTATGAAGATGTTGTAAACAGACGGGTAGCAAGTTTTACAGTAAATAGTGACTGGGATATTGAAGGATTGAAAAAATCTTTTAGGATTTTCAACATAGACACCGGATTTTTAAAACTGGATAAGTATAACACTGTTGAAGAACTAGAAAATGACTGTTTTAACAAACTTTACAATGCTTACTTGGAAAAAAAGGAAGAAATAGGCGAAGATTTCCCCGGTTTACAAAAATTTCTCCTTCTCAGAATAGTCGATGAAAGGTGGAGGAAACATCTTGAGTCAACCGAGAAAGTCAAAGAGGGAATCAATCTTAGGGCTTTTGGACAAAAAGACCCCAAAATGGAATTTAAGAGAGAGGCACATCGGTTATTTGATGAGATGATAGATTCCATATACGATGATATGAGTTCCATGCTTCTCAGATTGGTAAAATCTAATACAGAAAAAGCTTCTAAAGAGGCTCAGAAGGAAATAGATTCATTACAATACACTCATGATGAAATTGATACTTTCAATAGAAAAAAGCGGAGAAAGTTATCACAATCCGCGCAAGCCAACAGTAAAAAGAAAAGATTTAAAGTCAAACGTTGAGGTGAAAAAATGCTGACATATGAGAATAAACAGGAGTTTTCTGAACTGCAGCAAAAATTTGAAGAAACATCCAAAGTCTTTAATTTTGAAAATGCACAAAAAAAACTCAAAAAGCTTGAAGGAGAAATGGGAAACCCTGATTTTTGGAATGATCCTGAGAACGCGGCAGATGTATTAAAAGATGCAAAAGTGATTCGTTCTTTAATTGAAGAGATAAAAAGAATTAATGCCACAATTGAAGATGCAACCGTAGCACTTGAATTCGCTGAAGAAGACGAGGGGATGGAAGCAAATTTCCTGTCTCTTTTATCTAAAATAAAGAAACAGGTAAGATCTTTTGAGCTTTCAATGCTTTTAAATGGGAAATTTGATATCAATAATGCATTCTTAACCATTCATGCAGGAGCAGGTGGTACAGAATCACAGGATTGGGCACAGATGCTAATGAGAATGTATATGCGTTGGGCAGAAAGGAGATCATTTTCAACAGAGATTATAGAAACTCAACCAGGAGATGAAGCGGGTATAAAAGGAGTCACTCTCTTGGTTAAAGGTGATTATGTATATGGCTATTTAAAGCACGAACAAGGAATTCATCGATTGGTTAGAATTTCTCCTTTCGATTCAAATAGCAGAAGACACACATCTTTTGCATCTGTTAGTATTTTACCCGAGCTGGATGATAATATAACAGTAGAGATAAATCCTGATGATATTCGAGTTGATCTCTACAGAGCTTCGGGAGCCGGTGGACAACACGTGAATCGAACTGAATCGGCGGTTAGGATTACCCACATACCAACGAATATTGTCGTTACTTGTCAATCTCAAAGAAATCAGCACCAAAATAAAGAAACAGCCATGAAAATTTTGATGGCAAAACTATATCAACTTGAATATAAGAAACAAAAACAAGATGCAGATAATATTCAAGGGGAGTTAAACGATGTATCCTGGGGAAATCAGATACGATCTTATGTGTTCCACCCGTACAGAATGGTAAAAGATCTACGTACGAGTACTGAAACGGGTAATACAGATGCTGTGATGGATGGGGACATTGATGATTTTATCGAACAGGAACTGGTATATTTCTCAAAACAAAAAAGGGATTAAAATATGATATTGATGTCGTTTTGGCTTGTCATGGCTTTATTCTTGGATCAGCTTTCAAAAAAAATAATCGTGGAGCTTGTATCTCCTGGAGAGACCATAGAAGTGCTGGGGAATTTTTTAATGATAACAAATGTTGGCAATACCGGTATTTCTTTTGGTATGTTTCAAGGTTATACAAATATTTTGATTCCATTGGTGTTTGTTATCATAATAATGGTTTTTATTGTTTCTTTAAAATTCATCAGAGAATCAAAATGGTTGGCTTTTGCATTTGGTTCGATTATTGGAGGAGCACTTGGAAATCAGATTGATAGACTCTTTAAAGGTGCTGTGGTTGATTTTATATATGTGAATGGTTTCGCTGTTTTCAACGTGTCAGATTCTTTTGTTGTTGTCGGAGCAATTATTCTAGGGATTCATACCATTTTTACAGCCGATAAGGAAGAAAAAACGCTCAGGTACAGTAAAGACATTAAGAATAAACTTTTTTCTATTGTCAACAAAGGTACTTTCGATCATTTTGGTAAAGATGATACAATCATAAAAGAGTTTATAAATTGGCTTTTTAACAATCAGAAAAACAATATAATTCTTTGCAAAAAAGGAGCAAAGACACTTGTATCTTCTCTCTTAGGAGCTTATGCTCCTAACGATTCAAAACCCCTAATAGTAATTCAAGATTTATTAGGTATACAAAGTGATGAATTGGATTTAGATTCAAACAAACATTTAAATCACGAATATGAGGTATTTTATCTCTCATCCATTAAAAATAATTTTAAAAATAAACTTGTTTTTGAAAATGAAAGACAATTTAGAGTCAACAGCATTTACGATTCTACATTTTATGAAAATCAAAAAAAACAACATAAAAAACCTTTATTACAACTTATTATTGCTGATATAAATCAAACAAAAAAAGAAGCTGAAGGGAGACATACAATGATTAATAATGACTTTATTCTTGAAATCATGACCGAAGAAATTCCCCCTACAGAAATTGCAGGGATAAAGGAGCAATTTGAAAAAGGATTTTCTGATTTTCTTCAAAATTTAAGGATAAAGCATGATCAACTTGTGTTTTTTTATGCAGCAAGGCGTTTTGGTATTTATGTAAATAATCTCCATTTAAAACAAGAAGATTTGGAAGAAATAAAAAGGGGACCTGCAAAAAAGATTGCTTTTGATCAGGAAGGGAAACCAACTAAGGCCTTAGTTGGTTTTTTAAAGGGGAATAAAGCAAATGAAGATGATCTTGTATTTAAAGAGGAAAATTCCAATATTTATTGTTACATCAAACGCACTTTAAAAGGTGGAGTTACAAGAGAAGTATTAGAAAGAAATTTATCAAAATTTCTTGAGAACTTAAATTTTAAAAAACCCATGAGATGGGCTGAGGGAAAGTATAAATTTGTTCGCCCTGTCCATAATATTCTAGCTATTTTATCGATGGAGTTAATCCAGTTTTCTTTTTTGGGAATTCATTCAAGTAAACAAACTTATGGACACCGATTTAAAGAGTCTATGATAGAAATCGAATCTGCAGATGTATATTTTAAAAGACTTAAAGAAAATAACGTTTATGCTGATCCTCTTGAAAGAAAGGAAAAGATTATAAAAGAAATAAAGGAAGTAGAAATGAAGGAACAGGTAAAGATACCGGCAGACGAAGAATTGATAGAAGAGGTAACTGCCATAACGGAATTCCCGAATGCAGTGTTTGGAGAATATGATGTAAAATTTTTAAGTCTACCTAAGGAAGTTTTAATCACTGCTTTAAAACATCATCAAAGAACATTTCCAGTCTTAAGAAATAATCAAATCATTCCTCACTTTCTTTCTTTTCAAGATAATGAAGCTCATTCTGAAGAAAATGTAAAAGCTGGTTATAAGAAAGTGATCGAGGCTAGATTAGAAGATGCTTTATTTTACTATCGAGAGGACTTGAAAAAGTCTTTTGAAAACAGGACTGATGAACTCAAGGAGATTGGATTTCAAAATAAGTTAGGCACCCTATTTGAAAAGGTCCAAAGAAACAAAGAACTTTCTTCAAAAATTTGTAGTATTTTAATGATTGATTCTGAGTATCGTGAATATGCAAAAAAAGCAACTTTGCTCATGAAAAATGATTTAACCACACATATGGTGTACGAATTTCCAGAACTTCAAGGTGTTATTGGAAGAATATATGCTAAAAAAACTGGAGAACCCTATGAAGTCTATCAAGCTATTGAAGAACAATATTCAGAAAATGTTCCAGAAACAGTGTCAGGGTGTATAACAACACTTTCAGATAATTTGGATACTATAGCAGGTAATCTCTTGATTAATAATATTCCCAGTGGTTCAAAAGATCCTTTTGCTTTAAGAAGGGCTCTTACCAAATGTTTGTATATCATTATTAGAAGAGAGTGGGATTTAGATCTTGTTGAGTTGTTTTCTTATTCATTGAACCTCTATAATTTTGATTTTGATGAGGAGAAAAAAGAGTCATTAATGCAAATTTTTAAAGAATTGCTAAAAAACAGAATCGAATATTACCTTCAGGAAAAAGGGATACATTATGATATGATAAATGCTACAATTCATCTTGCTGATTCTCCATTAAGATGTATCTTATCTGCAGATGCTTTAATGAAACTTAGAATAGATGGGGATTTTACCGATTTAACGCGAATTTTCGAGAGGATTCACAATATTAGTAAGAAACATACATCACATCATTATGATTCAAGACTTTTCGAGCATCAGGAAGAAATTCAACTGGAAGAAAAATTTAATGACATCAGGGATGAAGTTAGTAAATCTCTGGAAAGATTCGACTACAATTCAGCATTACATAAGATCAAAGAATTAAGGTTTTTTGTCGACAATTATTTTGACAACGTTTTTGTTATGGCTGAAAGAGAAGACTTAAAATTAACCAGACTTGGTTTTCTTAAAACACTGGATGATTTCCTTTTAAAGATGGGGGATTTCAGTGAAATCGTTCAAAATAAAGAGAATGGGTATGAATAAAGGTAGTTATTTACTTTTTATAGAGTTATCACAGGATATCGATGTTACGATATCCGGGAAAAAATGCCATATTAAAAATGGTTTATATTCTTATGTTGGATCAGCAATGAAAAACCTAAGGCAAAGGATTAACAGACACATTTCTTATCATGAGGGAAATTATAAGAAGCATTGGCATGTCGACCATTTACTTGAAAAGGGAAGGGTAATCTCAACATTGGCATTACCAAATGAAAAGAAAATGGAAGAGGAGTTGTCTTTGTATTTGGCTTCTCTTTATAGAACTATTCCTGGATTTGGAGCCACTGACTGTAAGAGTGTCAATTCTAATCTCTTTTTCTTAAGTAATAATTTAGAAGACTATTTTTGCATTATACGAAAGGTATTGGAGTACAATTGCAACACGAAAACGAAGGCATAAAAAAACAGAAGCTGGAAAAGGTTAATTATAAAGGGATAATATATCTTCTTTCTCTTATTATGGTAATTGGAATCGTAGTTCTTTATAGTTCAAGTTATGTAGTTTATTATAAATATCCAGACATGGACTTTGATTACTATCTGATACGTCAGATGGTAAACATCATTCTTGGATTAGTCTTTATGTTTATAATTGCTATGATACCTTTTTCAAAACACATCAAATTAGCTCCGTTTTATATGGTAGGGATCATATTTTTACTTCTTGCTGTTTTCATTTTCCCTACTCAGGGGGGGAGTAGCCGGTGGATAGATTTTGGTGTTATGAATCTGCAGCCTTCAGAACTTGCAAAGATTTTTTTAATGTTATTTCTTGCTTCATATTTTTTTAGAGAAGATGAAAACCGTCAACAAGGAATTTTAGAACAGCTCCTGATACCACTTGGCTGGATTTTTATGATTACATTATTAATAGCAGCTGAACCTGACCTCAGCAGCTCATTAATTATCTTTCTGCTTGGTTTGATCGTTCTTTATATAAGCGGTTTAAAATTTTCCTATTTTATACTAATCTTAATCATCTGTACAATCGGTGTTGTGATGTTATTTCAGTTGGATTTACTCAAACCGTATCAATTGGATAGGATTAAGTCATTTCTCGGTATGGCAAATGATATTGGCGATGAAGGCCAGGTAGACGTCAGTTTAAAAGCAATATCATCAGGAGGATTACTTGGAGAAGGTCTGGGAATGGGAAATTATAAGTACATCATTCCTGTTCAGTTTACAGACTTTATATTTGCTATTTTAGGGGAGGAATTGGGTTTTGTAGGTATGGCAGTTTTTTTATTTCTTTATTATTTTATGTGTAAGAATTTGATAACAGCTGCTATAAAGGGCATATCCAACATAGCTGCAAGAGTGTTTGTTGTTAGCTATGCCTATTTGATCATGCTCCAAGTTGTTATAAATGTTGGTGTTGTTTTTGGTTTGCTTCCCCCGACCGGAGTTACACTACCTTTTGTAAGTTACGGAGGTAGTTCAATGATGGCTTTTTTAGGTGGGTTCGGTTTCTTTCTCAGTGCAGTTAATGAAAAACACGAAGAATAAAAAAACGAATTATCTGATATAAAGGAGAATATATGTCGTATAAAACAGCAAGAGAGCTTGTTTCAACCTTTGAACAAAAAAGATTGGCCAAATTTTCCATACAGTATGAAGATTTACTTACTTCAATGAGTCCATCAGTTAGAATTCAAGCAGTGAATGGATTAATGAAATTAGAGGTTCACTCTCCAAAAGTGGAAGAATTATTAAAGGATCCACATCCTCTTGTTAGAAAGTCTGTTGTTAAATATTATAGGGAAAATGGGACATCAGAAGATTATAACAGACTTATCCCGTTACTGGAAGACCCCGAAGAAAAAGTTGTAGAAGAGGTTATCCAAACTATTTATTGGTTGACCTCGGAGTATGATATTAAAAAGTTTCTTGATAATGATTCCCCAAAAATTAGGTTTGTCACTTTAAAAGTATTAGAAGAAGAAATAGATGACGAACGACTTGAAGATCTTATAGAAGATTTAAATCCAAAAGTTCAACAACTTGCCTGGAGTATTAAAACGAACAGATCAGATGATCCTGGATTCCTGAAAAGGGTAATCACCGAATCAAATAATTTTACATTAAAAAAATCCGCAATAAAAAAATTATTACCTTACGATGCCGCTTTTTGTGTTGAAAAATTAGAAAGTTTTATCAATGACAAGTTGCAGTTTTCAGTTAAAGAAAGAAGATCTTTACTCGGTTTAATCAAGGACATGCCTCTCGAAGCTGCAGAAAAGATTGTAGCTCATCAGATCGAGCAAGTGAAGGATATAGATTTACTGGATAAATTAATTGTTCCTTATGTGGTGTTAAATATTGAAGCTCCAGCTAAGGTTATTGGAGTATTGAATGAATTTGTTAATAGTATGGTCGCGGAAATAAGGGTTCAGGTATTAAAGGGTTTTTCAAAGTTGAACGAAACTTCAACTGTTCAAACAATTAGGTCACTATCAAATGATCCTGATGAAAAAGTTCGAGCCGCATGTGTTGTTGCCATGACAAAAATGCTTGATTATCATTTGGTGGAATTAATTGATCAACTTGTTAAAGATTACAGCAAATTCGTGAGAAAAGCTTCTGTAAAAGCTATCGGAAGACTTAAAATAGAAGATGCTTATGAGTATATCGTACACAGTATCAATAATCATTTGGAAGATGACACGGTTAGGAAAGAGGCTATGACAATAGCTGCGCGATTGAAATTAGCAGAGGCTATAGAAGTTCTTGAAAAGGTAATGGCAAATGAATATGAGGCATACGATATAACAAACAATGCAGCAAGAGCATTATTGAGAATATCACCCGAAAAAGTGATTGAAATTCTCAGCTAGAAATATCAAAAAATCGCCAGATCAAATTCTTTTTTTAAGGGTTCTACTTTTACAAATTTTTCGGGAAACTGCTTGATGGCAAAACTGGTGGTGAACTTATCCAAAACCAGTTTTTTTTCTCCATCTTTGTTTTTTAGTGCAAATTCCACCGCTGTTTCGTTTTGCCAGCAATGAAGGTCTTTAACAATAGAGATCTTGAGAGTTTCAAAATTTTTATTTTCCAAATCATATCGTGTTCCAAAGTTCAACTTTAATTTTTCAAAAACCCCGGAAAAATCAAAATCTATTTTCTTTGTCCTTGAGTATTTTGTATCTAAAGCCAACGTGGTTTTATCGAATTTTAAATTGACAGAATTTTTTATATAATTTATCTTTTGATCTGCCTTTTCCTCTTTTGGAAGTATCTGTATATCAAAATTATTCACAAGATTATTTATTGGGCCTATTTGACCAAATGAAATTGAATTCTTATTGGTCAGTTTGTCCAATCCCAGGCCCTGTTCTTCCTCATAATAATTGAAAATGAGTTCAAAATCTGAGCTGATTTTTTTTATATTAATAATTGGCCCAAATGAAAAGCCAAAAGAGTCTGTTAACTTTCTAATTTTAATATCAGTATCATACCTATAGACAAAATCAAGTTTATTATGAAAGTATTCATTATTAACTGCAAAATTAAAATCAGTGGACAAAAACTTAGTATCACTGGCATCGATGATGCTTTTGGTATCGAGTTTAAACTGAGTATCAAGAAGTCTGAAATCTGTATTTGTAATTAGTTGAGGATTTGAGAGTTTCTGTTCATCCTTTAAAAAATCATAAGAAGTTTTAAAAATAATTTTTGATGAAATAAGTGACAGATCTAAGCTTGAAGTGAAGTTTACGAGATTCTTTTCTTTGTTATAGTTAAATCGTGAAGTGTTTCCGTCTGATTTAAGAAAGACATAATCGTGTGTGATTGTGTTTTTCCAAAAAAAGAGATTAAAATTTAAATCTGTAACAACGTTTTCTGAATACCGATATGCTTTCTCATCTTGATAATCCTGCAACAGCCCGGCTCTCATTGTATACTGAGTATGCAATCCAAAATAATTTCCCCAATCAAATCCAATCTTGGGTAATGTAAAAGTATTATCAATCTTAAAATCATCAGTAAATTCTTTCTGACTTTTAAAGGAATAATCAATATCAGTGGTAAAACCATTGACAAGCTTGACATCTCGAATAACTATCTCAGGTAAAGCTGTTGATAAACCGTATTGACCGTTATAATTCATGTCTGACAACTTTTCTATAAATGAAATTGACGCATCTGATGTATTGACAGCGTTAAATTTCAGATTTTTAAGATTAAAAGAGATGGGAAAAGTTTCTGGAAGAAATTTAAAACCCATTTTTGAAACTGCAAAGGAGGGTAAGGTGATGGAATTAGTATTCTTAGTTTTTGACCTGATTTCTGTTTTGTTTACATTGAACGAAAATGCTGAATTACTTACCTTCCCTTTCACGCTAACCCCATAATCAGTATTTCTGCTCGTGATTTTGTCGTTAATTATATTCATCTTGTTGTTGAAAAAGAACAAGGTTTCAAGCGTATCATCCCATTTTCTGGCGAGTTCAAAATTCAGTTGATTGGATCTGTTTGAAAAATCTTCTTTTGTCTTTTGTAAACCGTAAAAATAGACCCTCGTTTTCCCATCGGGTAAGGTAAATTTATTCTCAGCTCCGATTGTATTTCCTTTTGAATCTCCATCACCAACAGTATCAAAGAAAACTGCTCCAATTTCATCATTTTTTGAATAATAATTAAACCTCAGATGAGTTTGGATACCTGAAGAACCAGTAAAGGTGAAAGAAGACTCAACAGGTTGAGCTTTTCTTTCCAATGAAGAAAAGTAAACTGGATAAGGTAATACTGGGATATCGTAGATATACATTAAGAGATCATATGCAATAATTTCATTACTTTCTTTGACTACAATATAATTTGCTTGAAAGCGGTAATGAGGTTTTGGGTCTTCACAAGTAGTCAAATAGGCTCTTTGAGCTTCTGTTATATTTTTATCATCAAAGGGTTTGCTGCGACTTTGTTCAGCAGCAAGTATGATTTCTTTATTTTTCCCTTTAGCGTCTTTCGCCTGGTAAGTCCCCCGAAGTTCATATAAAAAATAAGCTTTTTTTTGTATGTATGCTTTTAAACTTTTTGAAGTGAAGGTTTCTTTATCCTTAAATAGATATACTGGTGTGCTTTCAGAAGATTCTGCCAAAAAATACTCCACTGTATCTTCAGAGGCAAAGAAAGCGGTTATTGTCGGTGCGTTAATGGTTATATCTTCGTATTTGATTTCAACACCCTCTGAAAAGACTACTCTTTGGTTGTCCCCTGAGAAATTGAAAGCACCGGCAGAGATTTCAACCTTGATTTCTCCCGGACCAGCTTTGATATCGCTATTTTCAGAAAAAGCTAATAAAGGGAAAATGAACATAATCAGAATAAATATTGATATAAATTTGACTTTTACAACTTTTGTTATAATCATCATTCTCGCTTTCGTTTTTAACAAAGAAAATCCGGAGAGAAATTCTCCGGATTTTTGTTTATTTTGGAAATTATTCTTGCTCTTCCAGTTCCCGTTTTCTTTCAGCTATAATCTTATCCTGTTCATTAGACGGGACTTCAGCATAATGGGCAAATTGCATGGTGAAGTAACCTTTTCCACTAGTTATGGAGCTTAATTGGTTTGAAAAATCAAGCATTTCTGCATAAGGCACGGTTGCCTTTACAACTTGGTAACCTTTTGAGCCTGCTTCCATTCCCATGGGTCTTCCTCTTCTGGAAGTTATTTCTCCCATGACATCTCCTGAATTTTCTTCGGGTGTGTGTACTTCAACATCCATAACTGGTTCCAGAAGTACTGGTTTTGCATCTTGCATTCCTTTCTTAAAGGCCTGCCTCGCTGCAATCTGGAAAGCCATGTCAGATGAGTCTACATCGTGATATGATCCATCGTACAGTTCGACTTGGATATCAACAACAGGATAGGAAGCTAAAATACCCTTTTTCATGGATTCAACAACACCTTTTTCAACTGAGGGTATATAATTATTAGGGACCGATCCCCCAAATATGCTTTGAGTGAACTCAAATCCCTTTCCTCTTTGCAGTGGAGAAAGCCTTATTTTTACATGCCCATATTGTCCATGTCCTCCTGACTGCTTTTTGTGTTTATATTCTACATCAGAATTTCCTTTAATTGTCTCTTTATAGGGTATCTTTGGTTGCCCAACTTCAACATCTACTTTAAACAGTTTTTTTAATCTTTCGATCATAACGTTCAAATGAGATGTTCCCATTCCGGATATTATTGTGTCATTTGTTTCAGCATCATGCTCCCAGGTAAACGTAGGGTCAGACTCCGACAGTTTTGACAATCCGTTTGATATTTTATCAATGTCCCCCTTGGATTTAGGATGAACTGATTTTGTCAACATAGGTTCAGGATATTCTGGTTTTATAACCATCAATTTTCTTGAAGTATTGCAAAGCGTATCTCCTACTTCGCTTTCTTTTAGTTTAGGAATACTAACGATATCACCCAGAGTGGCTATTTCAACTTCTTCTTGATCTTTTCCGGTCACATGATAAATGTGCGAAGCCTTTTCACTGGAATCTTTGTTGACGTTTACCATTGCATTTCCAGTTGTGATTTCTCCAGAAAGGATTTTTACAAAAGATTGTTTTCCAATAAAAGGATCGACAGCAGCTTTAAATATGTATCCCACAAAAGGAGAGTCTTTTTCCATTTTTAGTTCAAAATCTTTTTCTCCTTCAGCCATTTTTGTTGCAATTGGTTTTCTCTGCATCGGGTTGGCACCTGTTGCTTTGACAAGATCCATAAAGGCGTCTAATCCTATATTTTTCGTAGCTGAACCACAACAGACTGGAACAAGCTGTCCTTGAGCATAAGCATTTTTCATTGCTTTTGCTAAAGCAGGGCCATCTATTTCCTCCCCACCCAAATATTTTTCCATTAAATCATCGTCTGTTTCCACAATGTCTTCAACAAGAGCCATTCTTAATTCTTCAACTTGGTCTTTCATTTCTTCTGGAATATCCGTTTTCTCTTTTTTACCACTACCATCATCAGAGTATAAATAAGCACAGTTATTTAAAAGGTCAACTATACCCTTAAAACTTTCCTCTTTTCCAATTGGTAGATAAACAGGCACAATATTCTTATCGAATTTGGCTTTTAAATCTTCGAGTATTTGATTATAATCTGCCCTTTCTTTATCCATTTGATTGATAAAGATCATGATTGGTTTATCCAATTCCACAGCCTGTTTCCAGGTTCTCTCAGTTTGGACTTCAATACCTGAAGTGGCGTTTATTACAGAAATTGTGTTTTCAGCAGCAAACAATGCTGAAATCACTTCGCTCAAAAAATCACCGAACCCCGGTGTGTCCATTGCAATAAATTCGTATCCATCTTTCTCAAATGTTCCAAAACCCACAGAAAGAGTTGTGTTCTTTTCTTTTTCCAGAGGGTCGTAATCCAATGTTGTACCAATTTCACTGATCTTTCCCGATAATTTTAACATCGCTTCAATAATGGAGCTTTTCCCCGAACCGTTATGCCCAATAAAGGCCAAAGTTCTTCTGTTTTCTACTTGTACTGCCACAAAATGCACCTCCAAACGGAACTAAATCATTGTCCGCTTAATCTATTTAAAATTTTAAAATGCTGTTCAGTCATTTCTATCTACGATAATTCCTACTGGAATATTTGGTTCACCTGAAGAAGGTTGATTTACAATTCTTGACCCTATCGACATAACAGACGATGATCCACCATCAAAACACATGGCATCAGAATAACCTTTCTTTAATAGAAAATCAGCCAGTTCATCATAAGTTAACCCCGAACTTGCAGTTTGATATCCATCAATTACTAAAAAGATAATTTTATCTTTTGATAATGCAAGTACTGTTCGCGGCGTTCTTCCTTCTATAATTCTCTGTCCATAAGTAGCTCGAATGCTGGTTGTATCCTCAATTTTTTGTCCTCCGGATATCAGCATTGGGCCTCCTTCAATTGCATCAGTGATTTTATACTGAAACCCGGGGACTATAAAATTCATTGAGAAGTCATCACCAATCTTTATAAATTTTGATAATTCTCTAGGATTGAATACGATAACCTTCCCGCCATTAGGCACTTTCGGTGTATAAGTCTTTGAAATAACTTTACCCGCTGAAATAACGACATATTCTCTATTTGAGTCTTGTGGTATTAATTTTTTAAAATTATCGGTATATACAATAACGTCACCATTTTTACTGTATTTATTGACTCCTTTTACTAAGAATAATGATCCCCCAACTCTTAAATGAATCTCTGTATTAATGTCCAAGATATGGTATGTATTTTTTTCCGTTCTCACGAAAAACGGTCTAGGATAGTAAAAAGGTTCTGATTCTATCTGGCCATCTTTGATTAGAATTCCAACAGGGAAATTGGTTGTTGTATCAAAATAGGAAGCGTTGACACCCCCTATTGCAAAATTCTTTCTTACCATATTACTCAATTTATCTCTGGCACCCAACCCGTCAAAAGCAACCTCAGGAATTATTTTAACATCCGCTTCCCTTAAATCAACTTCAAGATAGGTCACCTTAAGTGTAGACTGTTGGTAAATTTCTTTTTTTCGATACCATTGAACTCCTTGTGAAAGAACTTCAATTTCTTCAAGATACGGATCAACATGAGAAAAATAGACTGTGGCTGATTTCCCGTTTTTCATGATTTTATAATCAACCGGAACGTTAAACTGAATGTTGAATTCTGAATAAAACGGATCGTTATTTTTTAATATGATGCCTCTGATTGTAGTTTCATCAGCATTAGCGGGGAATATTTTTATATCAGCTTCATTACCTTTCGTATCTACTTTAATGAGAGATTCAACATCGAAAAACTGTGAAGAAAAATCAAATGTTACAGTTCGCATATTCATTTCTGCATTGAGTAGCTTTATAACGGAATTATCCTTGTATACATAGTATCTCTCACTTGATTTAAAATTAAACCCAAGAAATCTGAAAACTGAGTCTGCTGAAATAAACGTTCTTTCATTAATCAACATGACGAGACCTTCATATTTTTCTAAGAAATTGATAGAAATTCCACTATAGGGATCCACAATCAAAGTGTCACCCAACTCTTTATTGATAATATAGTACTTATTACTGCCAGAAAAAGAAGTAACTCCTGCATCAAATTCTGTCAGTTTTTCTACGGCTATCATGAGTTTTCCGCTAACAATTGAAACATCCGGTTCTCTAAACCTTACATAGCCCCCATCAGATTTAATATAATATAATTCCTGGGAGAATCCCAGAAAAGATACTATCATCAAAATTCCAATTATAAAACTCAACTTGTATTTCAAAATAAATAGAACCCCCAAAATTGCAGATCATTAAATCATAGGAAAACCTGCTTTAATTTTCTCGTTCAATCGATTATATCAAAAATCAACTGTTTTTTTTCAATACAATCTTTACCGGCTATCGTAATAGCACTTCTCAATAAAGTTATTGCATCTTCCAATTTTGACTGGTCATTGTAATAAACCTTTATTATTGTATCATCTTTATTGATCTTGTCTCCGGTTTTTTTCAAAAAATCAAACCCAACTGAATAATCGATGGAGTCTTCTTTGGCCTCTCTTCCAGCGCCTAATAGATTTGCCGCAACACCAACATCCTGTGTATTGATTTTGCATACATAACCATTTGTTTCAGCTTTTAGATTATAAACACCCTTATTTTGTAAGAGTTTATCAGGGTTTTCTACAAATGATATTTCACCGTTCTGAGCTTTAACAAATTCAACAAATTTTTCATACGCCCTTCCAGAAGATATACTCTCTCTCATTTTTTGGTCAGCTTCTTCCAACTCTATTGACAATGCAATTTTTAACATATACTTACCTAGAACAATACACAATTCCGTGAAATCTTGAGGCCCTTTTCCTTTTAAAGTATCAATTGCTTCAATAACTTCTAAAGCATTTCCGACTTTGTTTCCCAATGGTTCATCCATATTGGTTAAAATGGCAACTGCTTCCTTACCTGCTTTTGCAGCTATGTCCACCATTATCTTTGCTAACTCTCTTGCTGAAGTTACATCAGTCATGAAAGCGCCAGACCCGACTTTTACATCCAAGACAAATGCATCAGCTCCTCCAGCTAATTTTTTACTCATAATACTGGAAGCAATTAGTGAAGGTTCATCGACAGTTGCTGTTACATCTCTTAGGGCATATATTTTTTTATCGCCAGGAACAAGATTTGCAGTTTGTCCGGCTAAAGCAAAACCAATCGTATTAACCTGATTAATCCAGTCTTTCATTTCAACATTTGTCTTGAATCCTGGTATTGCTTCTAGTTTATCAATAGTCCCACCAGTATGACCTAATCCTCTACCTGAGAGTTTGGCTACTTTTACTCCACAAGAGGCAACCATAGGACCTAAGGCTAAAGTCGTTTTATCTCCAACACCACCTGTAGAATGTTTATCAACGGTTATCCCCATGATTTCTGATAGATCTACTGTGTCACCGGAATACCTCATCAACTCTGTCAAATAATAAGTTTCTTGTGAAGTTAAATGTTTGAAATATATTGCCATCAAAAATGCAGCGGTTTGATAATCAGGAATCGAGCCATTAACACAACCGTTTATCATGTATTCAAGTTCTTTTCTTTCTAAGGGTATTCCGTTTCTCTTTTTTAAAATGATATCATATGCTCTCATAAGGCTTTCCCTCCTATTTTTTTCAACTAAAGCCAATTATCTTTTTTTGGTCTATGTATTTTTGTCCAAATTTTAACAAGATTTTTTGATATCTGTTCATATCAATTTGACCGGAATGAAGCCATAAACTAAGTTGTTTTTCTGTCATTATTTCATACAAAGGTCTGAAAGTTAATCTATGAAATGGGGTGGGACCAAAAACACTGATTGCTTTTAAATGATGTTTCGTGCCATATCCCTTGTTTTTTTCAAAATCATATTCAGGAAATGACTTTGAATAGCCCCTCATAATCCTGTCACGAATAACCTTTGCAATGTTTGAGGCTAAAGCGATTCTCAGAGATAACGAATCTCCTTTGATAAGCTGTATGTTTGGAAAATCAATTTGTAAATTCTTACCATCAATAAGAGCAAGGCCTTGTGAAATGTTTAATTTTTTCAGTGCTGCATTCATCGCCATATTTGTGCACATTAGTATGTTATGACAGTCTATCATACTTTCATTTCTTATTCCAATTGCAAAAGATATCTTTTTTGCTTTTACGTAATTAAATATTTCTGTTCTTTTTTTCTCACTGAGTTTTTTACTATCATCAATATATGGAATGCTAACTATTAACTCTTTTTCCTGTACATCATTTAAATAAACAGCAGCAGCTACAACCGGTCCGGCAAGGGGACCTCTTCCCGCTTCGTCTACGCCTGTTAATTTTCCATATCGTTCAGTATATTGTTGGTCAACCCATTCACGCAAAATAAATCACCTTGTCAAAGAATAAAGCAATTGTAAAAACGCCTAATGTTATGATAAGCAATAAATAATCTGATTTTTTCATAGTGAGTTTAATATACTTCGTTCTCCCAGAAAAACCATTATAATATCGAACATCCATTGCCAAAGCCAACTCATCTGCACGCTTAAACGAACTAACCATAAGTGGTATGATCACAGGAAAAAAGGCTTTGATTTTCTTTAAAGGATTTCTATCTTCGAATTTTGCTCCACGTGCTTTCTGTGCATTAATAATCTGATCAGCTTCCAGAGAAATGATGGGAATAAATCTGATTGCCAGCGACATGATCATGGATATCTCATGAGCGTAATCCTTTTTTAAACCAAGCTTTTTTAAAAGACTTTCAGTGGAATCGGCAATCCTCATTGAAGAAGTAGTCGCAGTCAATAACAAGGACAACCAAATAATCAAACTTAGTCTTATGACCACAGTAAATGCATTTCTTAAGGCTTCTTCTGTAATAGTGATTATTCCAAAATTAAAAATTACCTTTCCTTTAGAGTTCATAAATTGAAATAAAAAAGCCAAAAGAATCAAAAGCCAAATAGATTTTATGGCTTTTAAAGGAGCAAAATAACCTATTCTAGAAAAACCGAGCATAATAAAAACCGTTATTACTATGAATAAAAAGGAAAGCCAACTATGAATGAAAAAGAGAACAATCATACCGTAAAGTGTAAAGAGCAATTTAATTCTGGGATCTGCGTTATGAAAAAATGAATTACTTGGAATAAAACCTCCCAAAATATAATTAAAATGTATCATCTTTTCTCCAAAAGACACACTGTTTGCGCTGCAATTCCTTCTTTTCTTCCCTCAAACCCCATGCCTTCAGTTGTTGTTGATTTTATACTAACCATTTCCTTGTCGATATTGAGAGCTGATGATATATTTTCACACATCAAAGGGATATAATTCATTAGTTTAGGTTCTTGTGCAATAATTACAGAATCACAATTGACAAGGACATACCCTAATTCAACAATTTTTTGGTAGGTTGTCTTTAAAAGACAGAGACTTTCTGCATCTTTATATTCAGGTTCTGTGTCAGGAAACCATTTGCCGATGTCCCCCAACTTCAGTGACCCAAGCAATGAATCAATTATTGAATGAATCAAGACATCAGCATCAGAATGTCCGGAGAGTCCATATTTATAAGGAATAACGACTCCGCCCAAAACAAGTCTTCTTCCTTCTTTAAATTGATGTGCATCGTAACCTAAACCGATTCTCATGTCCTGATTTTAACGGGCATAATGATATGCAAAAAACCCGATACTTCCGTATCGTTTATCTGTAAAGCGTTGTTTTCATCTACAAAATTCATCTCTAATTCATCTCCATCAAAATGCTGAAGACCTTCTATGAGATAAACTGGGTCAAATGCAACTAACATATCTTTTCCCTCTTGCTTTATCTCAAACGGGATATCACCATCACCCCTATCTTGTGACCTTGCTGAAAGTTCCAATTTATTCTCAGCAATGTTTAATTTTACAGTATCCCCTTTGCCTTTAGCAATGATATTAATCAACTTCAATGCCTTCAGTATTTCAACTCGGTTAATGATTATTTTGGTTTGAAATTGTTCTGGCAAAACGGCTTTATAATTTGGGAAAGAAACATCCATGAGCCTTGCCGTAAAAAGAACATTTTTGATCTTTGTGATAACTTTTTTTCCGTCAAACCTAATAGTGAATTCTTTTTCATCGGATTCTTTAAGTAAAGATTGAATTTCCTTCATGCTTTTGAGAGAAAGGAAAAAACTTAAATCGGATCTTTCGTTATCGAAAACGATTTCTTCTGTTACGGCCATTCGATAACTATCTGCTGATACGAGCCTTAAATATTTACCGGAAAACTCCCAAAGCACGCCGTTCAAATTACGTATCATTTCATCCGTTGAAGCACAAAATAGAACTTTTTCTATCATGTTTATTATCTTATCTTTGGGAAGACTTATTTCTTCCCCCACATTTTCAAAGTCCAATTCCGGATAATCGTTTGCATTCATTACGGGAATCTTGATCTCCCCTGCACCGGTATGTGCTATCGCCTTATTTTTTTCGAGGGAAAAATATACTTCGTCCTTCAACAGATTTTTGGAAATCTCTTCTAATGTTAAGGCATCAATTACATATGAACCCTCACCTTCGTTTTCAAAAGTATCTACCTTAATCATCATAGAAGATTCCATATCAGTAGCTGAGAAAAAAACTTCTTCATCCTTTGAATGAATTTTCACACCTGATAAAATTGGTTTGATATTTTTTTTGGGAATTATACTTACTATTCTGGATGAGGAGTTGACAAGAGCGTTTTTTTTCATAACAAATTTCAAAATATCACCTCTTTATTTGTAGGTTTCTGCAATCGGTTCATTTGTTGTGATCAATTCTAAGAGTGAGTTAAAATCATCACCAAAATATCGGTCATTATAATAGGCTTTCTGTGTTTTCAAAAGTTGTTTTAATAATCTTTCCAATGCAATTCCGGTTTTCATGGGTCTTAAAAATTCAAGACCTCTCATAGCGAGCATTAACTCGATGGCTGTTACTTTTTCACAATTCCCGATAATTGAATAAGCCTTTCTTACTGAAACAGACCCCATAGAAACATGGTCTTCCTGAAATGCTGAAGTGGGTATACTATCAACTGATCCCGGATGAGATAATGCCTTGTTTTCTGAAACCAGCGAAGCTGCAGTATATTGCCAAATCATAAAACCGGAATTCAACCCCTCTTCCCCTTTTGCGAGGAAAGGCGGTAATGATGAAACTAGAGGGTTAACCAGTCGATCAATTCTTCTTTCAGTAATATTAGATAATTCTGTTAAAGCAATTGCAACAAAATCAGCAACCAGAGCTATGGGTTCTCCGTGAAAGTTACCACCGCTAATGGCTTCATCTTCAAAGATAATTGGGTTATCGGTAACAGAATTGAACTCCCTTTCCAGCACCGATTTTGCATAATCCAATGTGTCTTTCACAGCACCAAATACCTGCGGAATAGCTCTTAATGAGTATGCATCCTGAACTTTTCCGCAATTCCTGTGAGAATCTCTGATTTCACTTCCTTTTAGCAAGTCAAGAATATGATTTGCAACATATGCTTGGCCAGGGTGAGGGCGTAGTGTTTGAATTCGAATATCAAAAGGAGAAGTTGAAGCTTTCAATGAATCAACGGTCAATGAAGCAGAAATCAATGTCCATTCAAAAAGCCTGTAAGCTCGAATTAATATGTTGCTCAACATAGATGACATCATTTGAGTACCATTCAATAAAGCCAATCCTTCTTTTTGTATTGGGGTAAATGGTTGAATATCTTCTTTTTCCATGGCTTCCTTTGCTGAGACTAGTTTACCATCATAATAAACCTTGCCCTCTCCAAGCATTGTCATGGCAATATGAGCCAAAGGAGCCAAATCACCACTGGCACCAACAGAACCCTGAGCAGGAACATAAGGGGTTATCCCCTTATTTATAAAATCTACAAGGATTTGAAGTGTTTCATATCTAATGCCTGAATATCCTTTTATCAGGGAATTGACTCTTAATAACATCATAGTTCTGACAACCTCAATTGGAAGCGGGTCGCCTACACCAGCAGCATGAGACAAAATAATATTTTTTTGTAATTCTAGTGATTTCATGGCATCAATATGCACTGAAGCTAATGCACCAAAACCTGTAGTAACTCCATAAACTACCTTGGAAGCATCAACAAATGCTTTTATATGTTTCACACTATTTGCAATCTGTTTGTTGCAACAAGAATCTATTTCGATTTTCTCGTTTTTATAAGCTATTGATTCAACTGTTTTCAACTCTAAATTTGTACCATCAATACTATGCATCTTTTCTCCCCCGTAGTATCACTTCTTTTTCGTTTTCCAATGTTTCAAGGTTTTCCAGCAATTTGAACATTTTTTCTTCTATTTCAGCATTCTGTTCACTCAACTTGCTTAGTTTATTGTAGTCTTTTGCGTTATGAGGTTGAAGCATTTCCTTTTCCAGGTTTTTGTGTTCGGATTCCATTTTTAAGTATTCATTGTTAATCTCTTCTATTGTCCTCTCTATCTTTTGTATCTTGTTTTTAACGACTTTCTGCTTTTCATATGCCAATGTGTTAGTTTCATTCTTGGTTTCTTTATCAGAAAACCCGTTTTGATTATTCATCATTTCCAGATAATCGTTAATCGAACGAATTTCACGAATCCCTTTTTCTTCTAATACGAGTATTCTATCCGAAACATAATTCAACAACCTTCTATCATGAGTTACCATTATGATCGCACCTTCATACTCACCAAGAATCTCCTGGAGTCTTTCTATTGACATGATATCAAGATGATTAGTAGGTTCATCCAAGATTAGGAAATTAGGTTTTTTAAGTAATAATTTGGCTAATGAAAGTTTAAGCTTTTCACCGCCACTTAAAACATTTATTTTCTTGTCTGTGTCATCTCCAGTAAAACCAAATCGACCTGCATAAGCACGAATTTCATAATCATATTTCATGGGCATTAGTTTGTTTAATTCTTCGAAAATAGTGTTATGTATATCCAGTTTAGATAAATCTTGAGATAGATAAGCGGATTTTACCTTATCACCAAATTTGTAAATACCACTATCCTGCTTAATTTCATCTGTCATTATCTTCAACAGGGTAGATTTACCTATTCCATTTCTTCCCAACAGAACCAATTTTTCAGATCTGTATATTTTAAAACTAACATCTTTAAATAAATGTTTTTTGCTAAATGATTTCCCAAGCTCATGGCACTCAAAAACGAGATAATTTGCTCTATCAGGTTTTGGAATATTACCCAAATGTGTCTGCTCTTCTTTCATTATTTCTATTTCTTCTAATTTCTGTTCGACTCTTGTTACCATTTTTTCGCGTGAATGCATTAAGCTGATTGCTTTGGGATTCCCCATATGTCCCCAAGTTTCAAATTGTTTGACTAGTTTTTTTTGCTTTTCCAGTTCATTTTCAAGCTTTTTCTTTTCTTTAAGCCTCGACTCGATCATTCTTTCCCTTTGCAAAAGATAATCATCGTATGTCATTCTGAAATTCCAAATTTTGTAGGAATTGATTTCAAAAATCTGATTAACAACACCCTTCAATAACTCTCTATCATGTGTAACCATTAAGATTGTTCCTTTATAAGATTTCAGAAAAGATTCAAGCCAGAAAACCGAAGCGATATCAAGATGATTTGTTGGTTCATCGAGTATTAAGAGGTCGTAATCTCGCAAGAATAACCTTGCAAGAGAAATCCTTGTTAATTCACCGCCACTGAATGAATCGAGCCTTCTTTCCCAATCATCTTCTGAAAATCCCATTCCCTTTAAAATTGAACGTATTTTCTTTTCAAAAGACAGGTGTTCATGATCAATATCAAAATCATGATTTATTTTGTTGATTACATCAGTAAACTCCTTTTCCAGTTCTTTCCATAAAGAAATTGATGGGTCTGAAATCCTAAACTGTTCCTGATAACCTATTTTTATTCCTTTTTTTGTGATTATTTTTCCTTCATATGATTTGATTTCTCCTGTTAAAATCTTTAATAAGGTAGTTTTTCCGGTTCCATTTGGGCCAATTAAGGCTATTTTGTCACCTTCTTGTATTTGAAAGTTACACTCCTTTAATAGGGGTTCTGTTGAAAATCCGAAGTTAATTTCTTGTGCTCTAAGTATCATAAAAAATCTCTCCTGAGTATTGGATAATAAAGAACATTAAAATCGGACGCTTGTTTATGGCCCGATTAAAAATTGAAAATTTGGTTTCTCAATTTATATTATAACAAATACCAGTGAGATTATCACTCCAATAATATTAACGATCCAAAATCTTACAACGACTGTTGTTTCATCCCACCCCAGCAATTCGAAATGGTGGTGGATAGGACTCATTTTAAATAATCTTTTGCCTGTAAGTTTGAAGGAAGAAACCTGAAGAATCACACTAAAAATTTCTATAAAGAAAATGATCGAAAGCATTGAAATGGTTAAAATACTTCCATTTATTAAGGCTATCATCCCAAAAACAGCTCCAAGTCCTAAAGCACCAGTATCTCCCATAAAAATTGATGCAGGTTTGATATTAAACCAGAGAAATCCAAGAAGTGCCCCTGAAAGAAACATCATAGAATAATCACTAATACCGGTTAGCCAAAGAAATATTTGTATACCTGCAGCCGTAATTAAGGCACAACCTCCTGAGAGACCGTCTAAACCGTCTGTGATATTTGTTGCGTTTGAAAACATGGTCAAATAAAGAACAAAAAAGATCGGATAAAACCAACCAAGATTTAATTGAGTATTAAAAAGAGTTATTGTATGTGTTTGAATGATTCCGGCGAGAAGTAAAACAATGTAAACTACAATTCCTGAAATAAGTTGCATAATTAATTTGTTTACTGCGCTTAAACCTTGAGAGTGTTTTGAACGAACACTTAAAAAATCATCAATAAATCCAATAGTTCCAAATAAAAGAGATCCTAAAATAATGCCGATTAAATACTTATTTTCAATAAAAATAGATGAGACTAAATAGAAAAAAAGGAATAAAAACATGAAGACAACACCACCGGCTGTTGGTGTCCCTTCTTTGTAATTATGTAATTGAGGTCCTTCTTCCCTAACATATTGTACTATTCCAATTTTTTTAAAGTATTTGGAAATAAACGAAAACAAGTTTAACGAAGTGAAGATTTCAATCAACAGCATCCATAACATGATCATAGACCTCCTCTAACTGAATACTTCTTGAAGCTTTAAACAGAAATAGAGACTTTTTTTCAGCTCTAATGCAGCCAATAATATCAGAAACAATTTTTTCTTTGTTATTTGACATGTATATTTTTCCTTTGTATGTTTTCTCAATCTGTTTGATACTTTGTTCTTTAGTAAACAAATAGACAGCATCAATCTTATTTAATTCGAGCATTTCACCAATTTTTTTATGTATCTGATCTTGATAAGTACCTGTTTCTGATATTGCCCCTAATACACAAATAGCATGTTCAAACTTTTTATCTTCTTTCAATTGTTTTAAAATGTCCAGAGCATATCCAAGTGATTCCAAACTTGAATTATAACAATCCTTAAAAAACAAATGCTCCCCTTTAAATACAGGTTCGAATCTGTCTTTGACAACTTTGACATAATCATTCAATTCTGAAAGCGATTCTATATCGAATCCAAGACTAGAAACAATAGCCAAAGAAGCACAAAGATTTAAAATCTGTCCTTTGTGCAATATTCCATCTAATGATCTAAATAGCTTTTTATCTCCAGTAGCATCAGTTAGCGTCATCTTGATTTCTGTTTTGAATGATTGACCCTGATACGAATAATCATATTTATTCAGATAAACACCATAAAAACCAACTTTTTTATCTTCAATATCACCGAATAAAACTGGTTCTTTTGATGTTAAATGGTTTTCCAAATATCGTTTCAAAAATGGGTCTGAGCAATTGATACAGAAATGATCACCATTGATGTGGTATTTGAGTATCTTCAATTTTTCTTTATATGTATTTTCAAGACTCCCTGTATTACCAATATGTGCTGTCCCAATATTTAATATGACCGGAAAATCAGGCTTGTAAGTATCGACTAGAAATTCAATATCTCCTTCGTTCGACATACCCATTTCAATTACAGAAGTACTTTTCTGTTCAGTCAAATTGTTTAAAATACATAAAGGTAAACCGATTTCAGTATTCATATTTCCAACATTTGAAAAAAGAGAACCCTTTTTTTGAAAATTCAATAACATGTTTTTTACCCATTCTTTTGTTGTAGTTTTACCATTTGAACCCGTTATTGCTATTGTATACCCTGAATAATCAGAAAATAATGAACTGGCCATTTTATTGATAAATTCGATAGAATTTTTGGTTTTTATACATAAGCCGTTATAATCGCCTGTTTCTTCTATGATTGATAATATAGCCCCGTTTTCAAAAGCTACATTTATAAAATCATGACCATTGACATTATTCCCCTTTATTGCCACAAAAACGGAATTTTCTTTTATCTTTCTTGAGTCAGTAGTGAAAAAAAGAGGTTGTTGCATTGAACTTACCTTTTCAAGACTTATTCTTAGCTTTTCAACTTCAAATTCCCCAATAACTTTTAATAGTATGAGGAATTGTTCTATAAACACAACGACTCCTTATGATGCGTGATGTTTAAGGGTTCTAATCATCTGAAAAGCTATATTTCTGTCATTCAACGGGAAAAAGCTGTGTTCATAATACTGATATTTCTCATGCCCCTTTCCTGCCAATACTACCAGATCGCCTTTATTTGATAGATTTAATGCAGTTTCAATGGCCAATTTCCTATCCTCAACAAGTAAATATGGTGTATCATTCTCCATTCCGGACTCAATTTCTTTTATGATTTCAAGAGGATTTTCTGATTTGGGATTGTCACTTGTTATGATTACTACATCGGCAAGTTCTGAAGCAATTTTCCCCATAAGCGGTCTTTTCTTTTTGTCAGAATCACCACCTGCTCCAAAAACAGCGATTATCCTGCTTCTTTTTAGAGATTTGGCATTTTTTAACACTTTTTCTAAAGCATCTGGAGTATGAGCAAAATCTACAACCAAATCGATATCATTTCCGATATGCGAATAGAGTTCAAACCTCCCCGGAACACCTCTAAAAGACTGTAAGTATTTTGTGATGTGATTGATATTATATCCTTCCATATCCAGCATAGCCAAAACCGGTAATACGTTATAAACGTTAAAATCACCAATTGTTGGTACTTTGACTCTTTTTAACTTCTTGTTTTTGATATAAAAATCAAATTCTATACCATTAATATCTGATATGATATTGTTTGCAGAATAATCTGGGGTACAATCTTCTTTTTTCATACCATAGGTACAAATCTTTTTATCAATTGGTATATCCTTAATCAGATTTCTAACGTTTTTATCATCTACATTTAGGATTGCGGTTCCTGAAGTTTTTAGTAACTCGATAAGATGAAATTTGGTATCAATGTATGTTTGCATATCATTGTGAAAATCAAGATGATCCTGTGTAATGTTAGTTAATATGGCATAATCGAATTGCATGCTCTCTACCCTCTTCATGGCAAGTGCATGAGATGAAACTTCCATACTAATAAACGTTCCCTCTTTTTGAATGGTCTCTTTAGCGTTTTCAACGATTTCCAAAGCAGAAGGAGTTGTGTTATAAGAATCATAACTTCTATCCACAACGATATTTTCAACGGTTCCCATTAACGTTCCTTTTAATCCAAACCTACTAAGCAAGTAATGAACAAGAGTTGACACAGTTGTTTTGCCGTTTGTGCCTGTTACAGCATATGTTTTTAAAGTCTCATGTGGATTTCCATGTAAAAAAGAAGCAATCACAGACTCTGCATATCTGCTATCAGAAACTTGAATCATAGGCCTATTCGAATCGTAATCAACAGGTCTCTCAACAATGAATCCGACGGCTCCGTCCTTCAATGCTTCTGAAATTAGAGCATGCGAGTCAAATTTATAGCCTTTCCTGCAAATAAAAAGCGAATCATTTTTAATATCATTCGTATGAATTGAAATGTTTTCAATATTCAAATCAAGATTTTCTTCTGTATTGAAACAGTTTAATAAAATCTTTTTTTCTTCTAAAACACCAATAACATCTTTCAATAACATAATAGAACCCCCCTTAGATCTACGGTGTTTACCGTATTAACTTTTTTCGATGTTAAAAACCAAATCCGCAATGTCTCTATTTTCTTTAACGTCGTGAACCCTGAAAATTTGGACACCTTTTAGCACCCCCAATGCTGTAGTACCCAACGTTCCAGTAAGACGCTCAGTCGGATCTTTTTGGTTTAACACCTCCCCGATAAATGACTTCCTTGAAGTCCCCAACAACAAGGGAAGTCTGAATTCATGAAATGACTCTATTTTTTTTAGGATTTGAAGATTATCCTTCAACTTCTTTCCAAAACCAATACCAGGATCAAGAATGATGTTTTGTCTTTTTATTCCCTTACTTATCGCAAAAGCAATTCTTTCTGAAAAAAAAGATTTAATCTCAGCAATTACATCCCTATAACCGGCTATTTTTTGCATGTTTGACGGGGTTCCTTTCATATGCATTAAAATGACAGGAATTCCCCCTTTGCCAGCATAAATTGCCATTTTTTCATCAAACCTCAAGGCACTGATATCATTTATGATATCAGCTCCCGCATTTATAGCTCTTTCTGCAGTAATTTTTCTGTATGTATCAACAGAAATGGGAATGTTGCTAAATTTTCTGATTTTTTCTATAAGTGGAATGACACGCTGAATCTCTTTTTTTGCACCTATAGGAGTTGCTCCGGGTCTAGAAGATTCACCGCCGATATCAATGATATCAACACCTTCTTCAATCATTGATTTCACTCGTTCTACAAAAGAATTTTCATCTCCAACCCTGCTCATGTTGTAAAAACTATCATCCGTAGCGTTAATTACCCCCATAATTAACGGCTTAGATAAAGATAATTTGCCGGATTTTGGTAGATTCAGAACACTTTTATTTAGTTTGAGAAGCTTCTGTAATTCTTTCGAGAAATCAGAATCTAGAGAAGAATTCATTTTTTCAAAAAAACAAAGAAATTCGCATATTGTACCATAGACAAGTAGATCCATGTCTACAAAACGAGTATAAAGATAAGTATGCATCAAAGAATTTAAACGGTTAAGTTTGTTACTTTTCCCAGTAAGTTTTAAGATAAGATAAGAGTCATCGAAAACAAAACAACCCGGCTCTGTACATTCACTAGAGTCGAGTATACACATCTCCATATGTAATATACCCCCCACATATTATAAGAAAAAAATATACCCCACAGATAGTATACACCAATGAATTTATTTTTGCAACTGTTTTATTTTTTCATTTGATCTATCGTCTAGGATTTGATCCGATAGAATTAGCCAAAAATTCATGTTATAATCTGCTGGCATAAATTGGAAATGAGGGGTATTTTATGGATTATCTGCTTATTGGAATTGTTTTATTTGTTTTGTTTTTTAGTTTGAGAACGAATTACAAGATATCTAATTTTGAAGAAATGCTTAAAAGGATGAATCATCAAAACAAAGTTGAAGAAAAAAATAATGTTTCAAAGATTATTGCAAAAATTGATTCTTTGGAAAAGAGGACAGTTGTATTGCAAAAGCTCCAACACGATTATCAAGAAAGTAATGATTTAACATCGACTAAAAACTTAACTGTCTTAAGAAAAGAACTTTCCTCTATAAAAAATGATATCGATTTAATCAAAACCATATATTTGAAAACCAGTCCTAATAATGGAGAACAAGAAGTAAAAACAACTAAGGAGATATCTGAAACTGCGGAACTCTTTGAAACTGAACCACACCTGAAAAAAATCAGTCCTCCTGAAAATAAAACTAACGAAGATTTTCACGTTAAAGTAAAGGAAAAACTTGAAAATATGAATGGAGATGAAATTTGGATTTTAAGGCAATTATTAAGTCAGGAGCCTTTGATGTGGCAAAATGTTGTAGAAATGCATGATGATATCTCCATGCCACAATTTCAAATTCCAAAATTAAGTAGGAAGTTTATTATTGATGGCTTACCAGTATTGATGATAAAAAATGCTGGGGATAAAATGCTTGTAAAATGGGGAGACGGCTTGACCGAAGATAAAATAGGGATTATAAAGAATGAAATTAGAGGTGATTGGTAATGCCATCATTTGAAGAAGAAATAATAAGATCTCTGCGAAATGGATCAGATCTTCCTTTTGGGGCTGCTTCCAGAATCATTAGAGGAAGAGAAAGAGAAACAGAAATCATAAAAAAGGATATAACTTTTGTTGCAAATGGTGGTAGTGCTCTGAAGGTTTTTTTAGGGGATTATGGAACAGGGAAAACCCTTTTAGGAAGAATTGCCTTAGAAAACGGGTTGGAAAACAACCTCCTTCCAATATATGTTTCTGAGCCACCTTTGAATAAACCTGTGGAATCTTATCAGACAATAATAAACGGAATTATCACTCCTGAATTTAAAGGAGATTCTCTTTTTTATTTACTCTCACAATGGTCAGAAAAACTAATCTGTGAGTTAGAGAATCAAGGTATTGAACGAGGACAAGATGAAATATTTATTAATAGAATAAAGGAAAAGGTTTTGGAATATGAGTTTACAAATGACTTTAATATGGGTTTGTCCGCTTTTATAAAAGCGCATATCCTCAAAAAAGATGATGAGAAAAAGAAAATTGTCGATTGGATGTCAGGCAGAAAAATCAGCTTTCATGAATTAAAAAAAATTAAGATTTCACGTAAGGTAGAGAATAAAGAGGAAAGTTTTCTGTTCTTGAAAGATATCTTGAAACTTTCTCGAGCAATTGAATACAGTGGAGTGGTGATCGTTTTTGACGAACTTGAGTTAATGCAAGATCAGAGAAAAAACACTGCGATGAAGGGGTATGAATCTCTTCGTGGAATTATGGATATGATTTCTTCAAAAGAACTACCTAATTTGTACTGTATATGGTTGGGAACTCCACAATGGTTTGAAAACTCCGAAAGAGGAGTAAATAGTTATTTGGCACTCTATGACAGGTTGAAAACCGAAATGAGTACGACCACAGAATCAACAGTTCAAATCCTAAATCCTGTTTCTCCTGCTATTTACAAAGAATTTTTTACCATAATCATTGATTTTTATTCATTAGCCTATAATGTGAAGCCAAAAATTTCCCTTTCTCAAAACACTATTTCCGCTTTACAGGAAAAATTGACTTCCCCTTTTCACGGTGATAAGTTTGTCGAGATGCGGCAAGTTGTCAAAACCACCGTCGAATTTTTAGATATGATAAAGGATTCAAAAAGCGAAAAAACTGCATTAGAAGAAATTCTTCCTAAAGAAAAGAAAGATAGTGAAGATCTCGAACAATTTTGGGCATAAAGATAGTTTCAAACAAATAGTCGGGAATCCGATAAAAGAGACCCTTCTTATGGTATAATCCTTTTCGCAATCGAATAAATGGGGGGGTCCAGTTATTAACAGTGCATATGAAGATGTGCTAAAATTTCATGCGTTTAAATTTCTTGAGAATAAAGAGGTTACAGCTGCATATTTATCTCGTATAAATCTTAAAGGCCAACATAGGGCCTATCAAATTTCCTATTGCCCTAAACTCCCACCCTTTATCAGAGAACAGCTATCTTATTCGGAAGTTTTTGAAATATTTCAAGAGAAAGACAGAAAATTAATCGATCAATTACCTCTCAGGTATGTAACTCAAAGACTTAAAAGCCATTTTACCGAACATATGATAAAAAACCAAATCACTCAAGTCCTTAGAGTTCCACTCTGCAAGATTAACGACAATGTCTTTTTTCTCTTTCTATTATCCAAGAATGAAGTTTTAAATAGTAGAGATTTTACAAATCTTATTGATAAGGAAATAAACAGTATCATTTCAAAAGTTAAAGTTTTCTTCAAATCACTTCAAAAAATAAAAAGCCTTTTTTTGAGTTACAGAAAAATCCTTGAATTAAAGGGGGATGAAACTTTTCCACACATGGAAAGAGTGGCAGTTTATTCACACGAAATTGCATTACAAACTTGGATTCTAGCGAATCAGTTAAATCGTCAGGACATTTTAACGAGATTTTCTCCTTTAACTTTCGAAACACTTAAACTTGCCGCAACGATACATGATATAGGAAAATTAGCAATTCCGGAAAATATTCTCAACAAGCCTTCAAAGTTAACCAAGGAGGAATTTGAGATCATTAAAACTCATAGTGAAAAAGGAATGGAAATAATAAACACTGCTTTTCCTCAAAAAGAAGCATATAACGAAGATCTATTCTCTCAAGAATTATATGCTATTATTAACATTACAAAAGGAATCATCCACCAACATCATGAAAGAGTTGATGGCACTGGTTATCCAAGGGGTTTAAAGGGAAATGAAATTGGCCTGTTTTCAAAAATAGTCTCTGTAGCTGATGTATTTGATGCAATCACTTCAAAGAGAATTTATAAAGCACGACAATCAACAAAGCTGGCAATAAACGAAATGGTAGAAGAACAGTTCGAAAAGTACGATCCATTAATCTTGGAAGCCCTTCTCAGAACGCAAGATAAGTCGTTGTTACAATCAATCCAATAATAACAGCATATATCGTAATTACATTACTCAATTTGAATAATTTATAGGGATAATGAGTTCTTATTTTCTTTGAAAAGATAAAGAAAAGAAAAACTCCTGCAGCAAAAAAGATTTCAGGCTCTAACATATGTTCCACATCAAGATGATTCAGGCTGTTAAAAGTTCCAAAAATTAAACAAATTAATACCAGTGGTAGCAAAGAAATATCCTTTTCAACAATCATTTTGACAGAACTCGATGGTTTAATGTGAAAGGCGAACTTTCCTATAGAAATTACAGATCCAAGGGTGGCAAAAATCAAGCCAAAATGAATAAAATCCTGTGATATGACCATTATCTCATGTTTATAAAATGAACCAAGAAAAAAAGGAATTCCAGAAATTGAAAGATACCCTATCCAGATTGAAAAATAGAGTGAAAATGGTACGCTTTTTTTTGTGCTATCGATATTTCTAGTTCCAAATAGCTGTTGATAATATCCTGCGCAAAGAAATAGTAAGGATTTAAAAATTGAATGGGAAAAGGCATATTCAGCTCCATAATTATTCCAGCCCTCAAGAATAAATCCCATTTGTGACATGGTACTAAAGGCAAGAATCAATTTGATATCTTTTTGTTTGATTGAAAAATAAGCTCCAAAAATAGCACTGATTATACCCACATAGATGATGTATTTTGAAACAATGATATTGTTTATTGCGTGATTTATTCTTAAAACATGGAATATTCCTGCATTCACAATAACACCAGATAAAACAGCTGATATAGAACTTTCTGAATCGGAATGTGCAGAAGGAAGCCACATACTGTAAAAGAAGATGCCCGATTTTATCAAAAGAGCTGTTACAAGTATGAGAAAAGGCACTGAACTCTGGTTGACTGTTTCCGATAACAAACTTATGTTTAACGTTCCATGCTGATTGTATAACATCGCAGTAGCAACGAGATAGATGTTAAAGCTGACCGCACTTAATATCATGTATTTCAAACTTGACCAGATTTGCCTGTTTTTTAGTTCTATTGAAATTAATAAATAAGAAATTAAAGACATGAGTTCAAGAGTTACATATATATTAAATAAATCATTTGCTAAAAATAAGCAAGTGAGGTCTGATAGAAGAAGATTTATTAGAAAATAAAAATTCCAATCATGTTTCTTTTTCGAAGAATAGATAATAACACTCAAAAAAACGATATATGTAGCCGCCAGGAAAATCAGAGAATTCATATTGAAAAATAATTCAACCCCAATATAATTCTGCCAACCACCAAGGCTTATCTTTATTGGCAAGAGATTATTATTACGATAAAAATACAACAGGAGTACCATAAAGAAGATAATTTGAATGAATGGAATTTGTTTTGCAAATCTTTTTAAAATCGGAATAAAAAAAGGAATTACAAGACAAAAGATAACTGCGTATTGTAAAAGATTCTGTTCCACTCTATTCTTTCCCCCTTAAATGCATTAAATGCCTAAAACTGAAATTGAAATGATTATACCAATAATGACACTGTAAATTGCTAATGAGCTGGATAATTTGAACAACTTATAAGGATAAACTAAAGCAACTTTTTTTGAAAAAAGAACATAAAGTAAACATGCGCTAAAAAATATTAAAATGGCTTCTTTTATTGAATATAGACTAAAATGATTTTGAGTGTTAATGATTCCCAAGACAATTGAAACAGTTGCAAGAAAACTGATTCCAAAATCTTGAAAAGGATATAAAAAGATCTTCTTCCCAGGTTTAAACATAAACATAATTCTGCTTAATGCAAAAATTGAGATGACTGAGGTTCCCATTAAAAATAATGAAATAAGAGACCCTGAACTTGTTATTATCTCATGCTTATAAACAGAACTAAGAAAAAAGGGAATCCCGGAAAAAGAAAGAAAACCAACTAATAATGAGAGGTACAAACAAACTGGTATTCTTGCTTTTTTTCTCTGACAATCTTTGTTGCCATACATATCGTAATAGTAACTAACGGATAGAAAGAGTAAAGATTTATATATGGAATGCGAACAAGCATAGGCTACACCATAATTAGGCAAACTGATAAGGACAAAACCAACATGTGACATGGTTGAAAAAGCCAAGATCATTTTTATATCCCTTTGACGTGCAGAAAAAATTGCACCAAAAAAAGCTGTTAATAATCCTACCAACAGAAGAAAGCTTGTAGTTAGAGGAGAGTGAAGAATGTCAGCAATTCTTAAAATTGGGAATAAGCCCGCATTTACAACAACAGCTGATAAGAGAGCTGAAACAGGTCCTTCTGCTTCTGTCTGTGCAGAAGGAACCCACATACTGAAGAAAAAAACCTCTGATTTTATTAATAAGGGAATCATAATCATCATTAAGGCAAAATCATTTCTGTAATTTGCTGAAGCAATTAAAGTCAAATTCAATGTCCCGAGCTCTCCATAAATTATGGAAACCCCTATTAAATAAAGGTTGAAACCAATTGCTCCAAGTATCATGTATTTCAGGCTTGCCCAAACCTGTCTTTTTTTTAATTCCATTGAAATTAACAGATAAGATAACAGTGAGAGTAATTCAAGGGTGACATAGATATTAAACAAGTCATTAGTCAAAAAAAGACAGGAGATATCTGTCATTAATAGACTTATTAGAAAATAATAATTCCATTCTCTTTTTTTTGATAAAGAGACCATGAAAACGGCAAAAAAAACAACGTAACTGGACATAAGGAAATAAAGTGACTCTTTTGAGAAGACTATTTCTATTCCTTTATTTAATCCCCAACCGCCGAAAGTAATCTGAATGGGAAGAATTTCTTTTTGAAAAAAAACAAACAGAAGAAATAACATGGCAGAAATGACATGCATAAAAAGTATAATCTTACAAAATCTTTTGAATAAAGGTATTAAAAAAGGAAAAGCTAATGAAAAAATTATAAAAAGTTGAATAAGTTCAGGATTCAAGTTCGCTCTTCCTTTCCTCTTCTACTAATTTTTCGATTTTGTCTTCCTCGATGGTATCATAATTTTTAGAAAGATACATGACAAAAACTAAAGAGAGGGCTTGAGTCGCAAAACCAATTACCACCGCTGTTAAAACCAGCGCTTGTGGTAGAGGATCAGAATAAGAATAATATAGTAGATGTTCTTGAGTCGTTTTCAAAATTGGTGGTATTGTTGATTTGGTTGATCCAATGAACAAAAATATACCAATCGTTGAAACATTCATAACACCTAGCATCAACAATTTTTTTATCATGTTTTTGGTGTAATAAACTCCAAAAAATCCGCAAATAAATGTAGCGCAGATAAATAAAAGTTCCAACTCTCTCATATACACCTCCAATAATAATTAATCGAATATACCATAAAAAACAGAAAATAGAAAATAGATAATTTACTAACTTCTAATCATTATGTTTGACATAATGATAATTATACTGTATAATGTTTGCGGAGGCGATGATATGAAAACAACATTTGAATTATTTTGGAACGCGACAATTGATGATTTAAAGAGGGGCTTCACCTTTGATAAAAAAAGAGAGAGTTATATTTGCTTAGTTTGTGGAAAGATTTTTCATCTTGGTCATATCTACCAATACAAGGGGGAATTACTCGATGCACCCACAAGAATGTCGTATCATGTCGAACATGTACACAACGGAATGATTAATTTCCTTCTCTCAATGGACAAAAAGTATACTGGTTTAAGCGATATTCAAATCAGCATATTGAATGAGTTTAATCAAGGTAAGGATGATTCTCAAATCTCGAAAAAATTAAATGTATCAAAATCGAACATAAGAAACCACCGTTTCAGATTAAAAGAAAAGGCTAAACAAGCAAAAATATTTCTTGCTACCTATGAATTATTTGAAGAGAATTCTGATTCAAATCAGAAATTAATCGATTTTCATTATACTGCAAAACAAGTAGATGAAAGATATGCTATAACCGAAGCTGAAAGAAATAAATGTATCAAAAAATTATTCAACGATCAAGGTCAACTGAGCCGTTTTCCGTCAAAGGAAAAAGAAAAATTGATTGTACTCTTACAGATTGTAAATGAATTTGAACCTGAATCAATTTATAATGAGAAAGAATTAAATCAAAAATTAAAGAACATTTATCCTGATTTCCCTCTCATAAGAAGATACCTCATTGAATATGGTTTTTTGGATAGAAAAAAGGATGGCAGTCAATATTGGGTAAAAGTCAATCAATAAAATCAGGGGGGATTATCCCCTGATTTTATTGATTTAATTATCAGAAGAGTTTAGAACACATTTCCGCTACTTTTTCAAGAAAAAACCTATCTTCCTCGGTATATGGATTAATTGTATGTGAATCAATATCAATTTCTCCAATTACTTTCCCATTTTTAAAAATAGGACTCAGAATTTCTGATTTTACTTCCGGGCTGCATGATAAGTAATTTGTCTCTAAATTAACATCCTGAACGATGAAACTGATTTCTTTTTCTGCAGCTTGCCCGCATATTCCCTCTCCAAATTTAATTCTAATATGATCGGTTGGTTTTCCCACGTAAGGTCCCAAGATAAGTTCTCGTTCTTTAATTGGATCGACTAAGTAAAACCCTACCCAATCATAATATTCGATTTTTTCTTTCAATAATCTACAGATTAACAGTAATTTTTCATCTCTTTTTTTTGGCTCATCAATAATTTTTGCGATTGAATTTAAAGCGCTAATAAAATTCTGATTCTTCAATTGAAAACTCTTTTCAAGTTTTGCATCCATAAATTTAAAAGCACGTCTCATATGAGGAATAACAATAGAACCTCCCACCATTGCGGCTATAGACAACGCTTCTTGTATTGCTGCAGGGGAAACATCTTCTTCCAGACTTCTGATAATGTGATATTTTATACAATCATCACATCTCAAAACGGTTGAAGCTACCAATCCGAGTAACTCCTTTATTCCTTTATCAAGCTCCCCTTGTCTGTACATTTGTGAATCAAGACTGAAAAACCTTTTCAACTCTTTTCCGGCATATTTCATTACATATCCATTTAATTCTTCTCTTTCATTCATAAAATCTTTTTGTCCTTTCACTCAAACACCTCCCCAGAAATTTAGAAGATTATATCATGGTTCAGCCAGGCTTTTAAAAAGGAAATAGTTTGTTTTATTAAAGCATTTCACCCGATAGTTTTCGTTAAGTATATGAATACTATATGCTATAATTTTATTGAAGAGAAAGGTGGGATCAATATGAAAAAGTCTATAATTGCTTTGGATGTGGGTGGTACAAAAGTACTCGGGGCATTATTTGATAATGACTTCAACATCATTATTAGACAGAAAAAGTCAACCAAAGCATATGCAGGAATCGAAAAGATATTAAACCAAATTACAAAGGTTATTTCCAAGTTATTGGAGTATGCTGAAGAAAACGATTACGAAGTTGTATCCATTGGCGCAGGAGTTCCAGGGGTTATACAAGATGGCATTGTGCTATTTACACCAAATCTACCTTGGAATCACTATCCATTGGCGGTTGAAATAGAAAAATTGTTTAATATTCCTGTTGTTGTGGGTAATGACGCAAATGTATCCCTTTTAGGAGAATGGGGTCATGGTATTGCAAAAAACACAAAAAATACTGCAGGTTTCTTTTTGGGAACCGGTGTAGGTGGAGGTATAATCATTGATTCGAAAATTTACACTGGGAATATTGGGCTTGCCGGTGAGATTGGTCACATTACTTTAGACCCTGATGGGGTTGTCTGTGGTTGTGGCTCAAGAGGATGTTTGGAGAGTTATTCCTCTAAAACCGGAATTTTGAAGTATATACAATCTCAAATCAGACACGGAAGGAAATGTATCTTAAAAGAAGAACTAAGTGATAAAAATTCAGATTATATTCTCAGAAGTTCTGTAATAAAAGAGGCTCTTGAAAAAGGCGATGAATGCATGATAGAAGCTTTGGATATTGCAGCAAAATACCTTGGTATAGCTGTAGCTTCAACTCTAAATATACTCAATCCTGAAATGGTCGTATTTGGTGGAGGTCTTGTGGAAGCTTTGGGAGATGATTTTGTCCAAAAGATACATTCATTTGTTTATCGTTACTCAGTACCGCATGCACTGGATAATTGTTCTTTTAAATTGTCTGTTTTAGGAGACGATGCATGTCTTTATGGGGCTTTAACACTTGTAGAAGATCGCATGATAATTCAGGGGGAATAATGACTGATATTGCAGCTGTTATAAGTATTGCATCAGAAGGTGTGTATTTGAATATTTCTGAATCAAACAATGGTCAGGTAAAGAAATTGGAATATTTATACCAATCGTTAAATATTGGCCAGGAAACCTTTAATTACGGTAGAATTAGTTTTAAGAAAGTCGATAAAATATGTAAAATATTAGAAAATTACAAGCAGGTAATTAGAGAATATGCTGTTAAAAAAATTAAAGTTGTTAGTACAACTGCTCTTAGAGAAGCTAAAAACATCACTTTTATACTGGATCAAATAAAAAGTAGAACACGATTTGACGTTCAGGTTCTGGATGATCCTCAGGAGAAGTCAGCTATTTATAAAGCTATGTTATTAAAGATTGATAATACGAAATTTAAAAATGATAAACTTTTTTTAGGCTATATCGGAACCGGAAGTTTGGGTATTGCCATTTGCAAAGATAGAAAGATTACTTATTCACAAAATGTAAGAATAGGGTCTGTAAAATTGTTGGAAATCTTAAGAAGTTTTCAAAGCGATTCAGAAAATGCATATAGAATTATCAACGAATACTTGAGTAGTTTTGTGAAAACCATAAAATCCATACCTGATATTGACAAAGTAGAACATTTTATTACTTGTGGTCAGGAGATCGAAAATATTATCAAAATGAGTGGTGAAAGAACGAACACAGAAATCCAAACAATATCAGTAAAAAAGATTACTGATTTATTTGAAAATATCAAAACTAATACACCTGAACAAATTGGCAGGAAATTTAATCTTCCAGAACATGATTTGGAATCATTATTGCCTTCAATGGGTATTTACAAAATGTTTTTTGATATTGTCAAAACGAGTCCAATCATTTCTGTACCAGTTAAGCTCTCTGAAGCAATTCTTTTAGAGATGTTTTCCAATAATAATTATCAAGAAATCAGCCAAGTTTTTGCAGAAAGTACTGTGATTTCTGCTAAAAACCTTGGCTCACGTTTTTTATACGATGAAGAACATGCAAATCAAGTTGAAAAATTGGCTCTAAGGTTATTTGATCTTTTAAAACCTAAACATCGTTTGGATAAACGTTTCAGGCTCTTGCTTCAGCTTGCTGCTATATTACATGATATTGGTAAATTTATTCAATTGAAAAACCATTCAGAACATTCTGCTAATATCATAAAGGGAA
>CAZRYM010000010.1:0-16835 GCA_964604305.1 uncultured Thermotogaceae bacterium
GGTGCCCGAAAATGAGATGATAACTAAAACTTGCGATTATTTCTTGGAAAATGACTTTTTTGCAGTGCAACGATAAGATTTTATCACAAAAAAGGAAGCTATATGTTAACAAGTTTATTTTAAAGCTGTTATAAACAAAAATACCTATTTATATAGAGGGGGAGTTGGAAAGTGTGGTTGGAAATGAAGTATTCTTAAACCGATTTTTGGATATTTCCATGATTTGGCCTGGATAAAAGAATGAATTTTTAAAGTAATACCGCACAGATAAGATCGTTAACGTTGGTGCCGGTAGGGCCGGTTTGGATCAGTGCATTTGCTGCTTGTAAGGCATGATAGGAATCGTTGTTTTGAAGCATTTTCTGAGCATCTATTCCGGCCGCTTTCATGTGTGAAATCGTATCGGGATTCACAATCCCACCGGCTGCTTCTGTTGGTCCGTCTGTACCGTCTGTGCCCAGGGAAAAAATCGTACAGTCTTGATTTAACCCATCAAGCTCGATGGCTGCAGAGAGTGCCAGTTCCTGGTTTCTACCGCCTTTTCCATTTCCTCTTAGCGTGACAACCGTTTCCCCGCCAAAGATCAGACAATGAGGTTTGGAGAGATCACTGTTACCATGATAGATATCTTTGATCAGTGCGGAGATGAATCTTCCCGCTTCTTTTGCTTCACATTCCAAACAAGTCGTTAAAATGGATGCCTTTAATCCCAAAGCTTCAAAATTGTTTTTGGCACTGTAGCAGGCATTTACCACATTATCGATGATTGACACCTGTACATTTTTTATTCCCTTAGGCAACTCCCTCTGAATCGCCTTGACGATGTGTTTATCATCAATCCCAAGTTTTATCAAAATATCAGTAAGTTGCGGGATCTCCGTCTCTTCGGTAACGGGTCCGGAGGCGATATTTGAAACATTGTCACCAATCACATCCGAAATAATCAACGCTTGTACAGAAGCCGGAGCAACAATTTGCGCAAATTGTCCGCCTTTGACACGTGAAAGTCGCTTTCTCAGTGCGTTGATTTCCTTAATTCCCATTCCGGAAGCCATCAATTTTTGCGTCACTGATTGTAAATCCTCCAGCGTAATTTCCTCATACAGCACTTCAAAAAGAGCTGAACCCCCTCCGGAAATAAGCAGGAGGAGCTCATCATTGGCATTTAGTTTTGAAAACTTCTCTATCGCAAATCTGCCGGCTCTTAAGCTGTTTTCATCCGGTATTGGATGACCGGCTTCAAAAATTCGGAAATCTCCGATAGGTCCTTCGCTATGCCCATATTTTGTGATGACCATACCACTCTTTATACGGTTCCCCAGGTGTTTATATGCCCCATTAGCCATATTCCACGATGCTTTTCCGATGGCAAACAGGTGTAGATTTTTCTTGAATATTTTCTCTGAAAGTGCTTCCCTCACCTTTTCCTCAGGGTTAAGTTCTTCTAAAACCGCTTTGATAACCTGTCTTGAATATTCCTCACTTCTAAACACTTCTATTCCTTCTCTGAAATAAATTCCGGTAAAGTCTCAAGCGGATCGGCACCTTTAAACCGGAGAAATAAGATGATATTTTCAAATAAATTATATTTTTCCTCCCAAGCCAGTTTGTCATATTCATAGATGTCCAAAACTCCCTGATAATAATCGTAAGAAGTGATATAACCTTCCTTTTGTGCTTCTTGAAGCTTTGTCAGTTGCTGCAGATGAATCTTTTTCAAATCCAACGCGGAATTGTACTTTAAAGCGGCAAACTTCACATCTTCAAAAGCCAGGTTAATGTTATAAACAGCTGCATTGGCAAAGGCCTCTTCTTTTAATTGGTGAATTTTGGCTGCACGTTTATTGACATCTGCAAGGTATGATGTTGTCATTCCACTTTGCGCCAATTTGTATTTGGTATCTTCGATTTGTTTTTTATAACTCTCTATCATCCTGTCAATATTATCTTTTTTAATGGTGTTTAACTCTTCAACTGAAGGGGATTTTATTCCTTCGGTATTCATTGTCAATTCAGGCAATTCCGAAACAAAAAGGGTGTCTGTGATGTATTCTTCCTTTTGAGTCTGGATGGTTTTATAATAATCCAACTTCCCCTTACTGTTTTCGGTATTGACACGAGCGATTTCCACGTCCCTTTCGGATACACCGCCATAGGCTACAGCCTTTTCTTTATTGGCAAGATCTTCACTGTACATCTTGTATTCTATCTCAGCAATGCTTCTTTTTATGGAGATTTCCTCCAGCTCAAACAGAATGTCAAATACATCTTTTATGACACGCCATCTTTCCTGTATATAAGTCTTATACGCCTTTAGTCTCTCCAAATCGGCTTCCATAATCGTCAGCTTTGAATCTGCCCTTAACAGCGTGGCGTTGTAATTATCATAAGCGCTTTGCCATGTAAGCTCAACTGCAACCGCATCCGGGTACTGCTCAAAAATATTTTTCACAAAATCTTCTATTTTTATGGAAAAAGCCAATAATGGAAATAGAAACAGGATGATGCTCAGCTTAATTTTTTTACTCATTCATTCCCCTCCAGAAAAACATTTAATTCGACCGGATTCAATATCGCTTTTTACATAACGATAAAAAAAACCATGATGCGTTTTAAGCGAATCATAGGATCTTTTGTCAAGGATTACCCGGTCATTCTCAGCCAAGACGCTCAAGATATCAAGAACCCTTGCCATGGTATTGGCCATATCTCCAATAGCCGGATGGTATGGTCCGGCAATAACTGATGACTCTAATTCATGTGGTATAAACAGACCGATTCGGTTTAATTTCACTCCGGTTGTCCGGGATAACAGCAAATATCTTCCCAGTTCTTCAACAGTCTCTCGAAGTTTGAGTGGCTGATACAGCCCGTTCCGATACAGCTGTTCAAGTGGCGTATCCTTGAGAACCAACGTGGGGTGCACTCTCATACTGTCCGGATTTAACGACAATCCCGTTTTAAAACTCTCATAATCCTTCATAAGGTTTGAACCGAATAATCCGGTCATCAGATGGACTCCGGTTTCAATCCCCTCTGAAATGAGGCTTTTTACAGCTCTTACTGCCGTCTGAGAATCGTGCCCCCGATTATTTTTGAACAACACCTCATCGTTAAAACTCTGGACTCCCAATTCCACAGATTCACAATGATACTGTTTAAACAATTCAATCTGTTGATCTGTAATGCCGTCAGGTCTGGTTGAAATCCTTATGGAATCAATTTCTCCTGAACTGATATAGCTATTGGCCCATCTTAAAAATCTTTCCTGTAAATGAATAGGAGAATTTGAAAAGGATCCGCCAAAAAAAGCGATTTGAACCCTTTTGTTCCCTCTCATTTTGGAAAGATTACTGTTTACCAACACATCCAGCCGGTCAAAGATGTCCTGATCCCGGTAATTCAGATAATCATAGCCGGTGACAGCATGTTCATTGCAGTATATGCAATGGTTTGAACATCCCATCCAGGGCAAAAAAACCGGGATTATTACCAGCCTTTTATCATTCAAAGAATCTTCTCTCTCTTTAGATATTCAATGGCCTTTTCAGCCGATTTTTGTTCTGCTTCCTTTTTGCTTTTTCCCCGTCCTACCCCGCATTTTTTATCTCCGATGATACACTCTACGACAAACTCCGGATCGTGAGAGGGACCGAGAGAATCAATTAATTTGTATTCAGGAAGGCTTTTCAAACCGGATTGGGTCATCTCCTGCAATTTTGTTTTATAATCCAGATACAGAGAGTCCTGCATCACAACATCCACATATTCGTATATCAGTTCTATGATAAAATCCCGTGCACGGTTAAAGCCACAGTCAAGATATATGGCAGCACAAAGGGCTTCAAAAGCATCCGCCAACAAAGAATCCCTGTCTTTTCCCCCGGACATGATTTCGCCATGTCCCATGAAAATAAAATCACCCAATGATATCTTTCTGGCTGCTTGGGCTAATATGGTTTCGCTGGCCAGAACAGATTTAGCCTTGGCCAAGTCTCCTTCGGTATTCTCTGCGAAATGCTTATACAGGTATTCAACGATGACCAGTCCCACAACTGAATCTCCTAAAAATTCCAGCCTTTCATTTGACAAAAGCAGCTTACTTTTAAAACGGGCCTTTTCATTTACATAAGAGGTATGCCTTAATGCGTGAAATAGAATACTATCATCCTCAAAACGGATGCCAATAATATTCTGAAGTTGTTCAATTTTCTTTTTTTCTCCTATTTTTATAATGATTGTACCTCCAAAATAGTTTGTCAATAGTTACAGTTTACTCTCTTTTAATCATATTATACCATTACTTCAAGAATGATGGGCTTTATGATATAATTTTCCATGATGAAAATAGCTTATTTTGGCACGTTAAAGACACGTTTCATTAAAAGCGGTGTTGAACGTTATTGTAAATGGTTGAATCCTTATGTTAAACTATCTCTTATGGAACTGAAAAGCGGTGGAGACATAAATCGCGAGCAAACAGAACAGATACAAAAGCGAGAAGCCGATCAGTTGTTTAAAAAAATAAAAAATGAGGAATTAATCATCCTGGATGAAGGTGGAGATGAATTCTCTTCTGTGGGCTTTGCCTCTTTTATCAGAAATAAACAAATCACGTCAAGTGAACTCTTTTTTGCCATTGGCGGTTATACGGGTTTTCACGATGATCTAAAGCGAAGGGCTTCAAAAACTATCTCATTATCCAGAATGACTTTTACACACGAAATGGCTCTGCTCCTATTAGTCGAGCAGATTTACAGAGCTATGAAAATTATAAAGGGTGAAAAATACCATTATTAACAACAGAAAGGACGGTGGGGTTTCAAGTGGAACCAGAACCTTTTAGTAGCAGCTCATTGATTTTGCAATTTATCCTCTTGGGGATCATGTTACTTTTGTCGGGCCTGTTCTCAGGCTCTGAAACGGCATTAAGCTCCATGACCAAACTCAGATTAAAGGAACTGGCTGAAAAGGCCGATTCCAAGGAAAAAAGAAAGGTAGTTGAAACGGCATTACATGAACCAAACAAATTATTGACTACAATTCTGGTCTTTAACAATTTTGTGAATATTTTCGCTTCATCTTTGGCAACTCTGATTGCCTTAAACCTTTTACCCGACAGTAACGCGGGTAACGCTACGGCAATTGTCACCGGGGTTATGACGATGCTGATATTGATATTCGGTGAAATCACACCAAAGGTATTTGCCACTCAAAATCCCGAAAGAGTTTTTAATTGGGTCATTCGTCTGATCACTTTTCTCAGTATTGTCCTGACGCCTTTAATATGGCTATTAGTCAGAATCAGTAATGTTTTTATCAGGATCCTTGGGGGAAAAGTAGTAACGGACACTCCATTCATCACTGAAAACGAAATCGTCTACGCCATGCAGGTTGGAGCTCAGGAAGGCGCCATCGAAATTGAGGAAAGCAAGATGCTGACAAGGGCATTGGGCCTAAAAGAAACCAATGTGAAGGAGATCATGATTCCCCGGGTAGATGTGGTGGCATTGGATGAAAACACGCTTCTTTCTGATGCACTCTCTTATGTAAGGGATGAGGGGTATTCCAGATTTCCCGTATATACCGATAATATTGACAATATAACCGGTATTTTGTACGCAAAGGACATTATTAAAGTCATCGATGAAAGGGGAACTGATATTCTTGAGAAGCTTAACGCAAGAGAAATCAGCCGAGTGCCCTATTATGTTCCTGAAACTAAAAAGATCGATGCCTTACTCCAGGAATTTAAGGACAATATGGTTCATATGGCTATCGTAGTGGACGAATATGGTGGAACGGAAGGTCTTGTAACAATAGAGGATATCATTGAAGAGGTCATGGGAGAGATCATGGATGAATTTGATGAAGGCGAGGTTTTTGGTATTGACAGACTTAACCCCAATACCTACATCATCGATTCCAAGGTTCCCATCAACGATATTGAGCGTGAATTGGATATTACCTTTCCTGAAACTGATTTTGAATCTATAGGTGGTTACCTTCTGGAATTGTTTGAAAGAGTTCCAAAGGTCGGCGAAGAGATGAAAGTTAACGGTTTTTATTTTCGAATCCTGGCTGCAAGTAAAACGAGGATAGAGAAGATAAAGCTCATCGTAAAACCCGAAGTCAGGATGAAGATGTACGATGACGATGAAGAGGAAATCTTTAAAAGAACCATTGAAAAGGACGCTGATGATTATGATAAAAAAGATTAAAGAAGAAGCCATAAAAATGCTTGAGTACAGCTATAGTCCGTTTTCCAAATTTGCAGTCGGTGCCGCTATTCTGACCAAAAGCGGAAAGATTTTTACCGGTGCCAATATAGAAAATTCTTCCTATGGATTAACCATTTGTGCAGAACGTGTTGCTTGCGTCAAGGCCGTATCCGAAGGGGAGAAGGAATTTGAAGCGATCGCAGTCGCTACACATTCAGAAGACCCCGCATCACCTTGTGGTGCATGTAGACAGTTTCTCTGGGAGTTTGGCGATATGGATGTTATTCTGATCAACCCCCAAGGAAAAGAAAAGAAATATCGGCTATCGGAATTATTACCGGATGGTTTTAGGCTTTAATAACAAAAAATGGCAGGTGAAAGAAATGAGTGAAAAGAGATTATACAGATCGAGAGATGACAGAGTTTTGGCGGGTGTTTGCTCAGGACTGGGTAAATATCTGGAGGTAGATCCGGTTATCATTAGGCTAATCTGGGCTGCAACGATATTATTGGCAGGGGCGGGAATATTTCTTTATATTGTTGCTTGGATCATTATCCCTGAAGAACCAATCACAAGGAAAAGAACGGAAGAACAAGCAGAATCGGATTCAGATGTTTATGATTCTGAATTTAATGAAAACACCGGTACTTACGATGCCGAACAAAAGATAAAGGAGCAGTTGGAAAAAGAAAGGCGCGGGAAGTTGGCCATCGGTGTTGGCGTAGTTATTGTAGGAATCATATTCCTGTTTAGCCAGATCTTTACCTGGAATATTTCCTGGAGATTTATCATTGGTGTTTTACTGATATTAGCCGGAGGAGCTGTCCTATTTAAATTCTTCAAGGAGGATAAGTAATGCGCCTTTTTTTTGGCATTCTGTTGCTTGTAATAGGTATATTACTGGTATTCGGCCTGTTCGATGCTTCGATTTTCTCAACAATCTTTGAAAATCTCTTCTATCTTTGGCCTTTTATTCTCATTCTTATAGGTCTGTCCATTCTTTCCAACATCAAGGGGCTTAGGTGGTTGCGATTTATTAATGCCATTTTTATCGTCTTGTTTACCCTTGCATTAATCTTTTATCCCAGTGATCTGCTTTCAGATGGGGAATATGAAGAATATCAGTTCCAGATCGCTTTGAATGAAAGTGCTGATAAAAACATTGTTGAAATCGATGTAGCTACTGTATATCTTGAAGTGTTAACTGATGAAACCCTGGAAAATATCATTAGTGGAACTTATTATTCAAACGTAGATGATACCGATGTGCGGATTTCCGGAAACAGGATAAGGATCACGCGTAAGAATGACAATAAGTTTTTCGCTTTTAGAAAACCAAAATACGAACTTCATCTTCGTATTCCCGAACAATCTAAACTGGAATTGCTTATTGATTCAGCGGTAATGAAGGGTGATATGACACTTGAAAAAAATCCCATCGAAATTCTTGATATCAACACAGCTATTTTGACTCTGAACATGCGTGTAGATGAATTTACTGTTCCCATTGAGATCGTTTGTGAATCGGCAATCAACAATCTCGATATCGTTGCACCTGCTAATTCAAGATATACGACGACAATGGAATCAGCGATCAATAAAATTTCCATCGATGAATCATTTCAAAAAGTAGACTATGACGCCAATTTGGAAATAGAAGTTCGATCTGCCATCAATAATTTCAACATGAAAACACATGATGAATAGAAAGAAACTGTATTTGACCATAAGCGCCTTATTTGTTTCATTGGCTGTTTTAGTGGTTTTTTATGTCCTTTTTTTTACTCCTGTTAACAGCGAAGACAATATTCATGTTGATTGGATATCGACTTATTATTCAGAACAAACCCAATCAACCGGTAATGAAGATATTGAGGATGAACAAACGCAATCCTCTCTTCCGGAGATTTCCCGGTTGAATTTCCCTCTGGAAATTGATCAGAGGGGTCCTATATTCTTTAACCTCTATGGAGAAGTGGAGCTGTCCGACAAGAAGGCTCCGGGACTTTTAATACCCGCTGTCAGAGAAGCCCATGTTCAAGTGATCTTTAACGGGCAGCTGATATTGGACATTGAATTTCCCAAAGAATTTGAAAAATCCAGCCAATTATTGTACTCCCATATTGAACAGATTAACCCCGAACTCATCAAAGACACCAATAAAGTCATCATTCAGTATCAGGGCAGGGATAAACTGGAGATATACACTGCTCCATACTTCGGAGACTTTATTCAATTAAGGGGGCAGATTAATTCCATCAGATTTCTTGGGCAGGATTTGTACCTCATTATTTTTGGTATGGGGGCATTGTTGTCCGTTATTTTAATTTCATTGGGAAAACATGTAGCCACAAAGAAAAATTCCTATGTAGCAATGGGAATTGCCATGATTTTCAATTCTTTGGGAAGTTTTTTATACATCGTGAATTCGCCTGATTTTTTTATCGGTATATATTCAGAACAGATTTTCAAGGTATTACAGCCTATCTCATATACCCTTTTTATTTATATCCTGGTTATAGGTATAGAATCTTATTACAATACCGATTCCAAAAACAATTTAAGCCATAAACTGCTTTTTCCAAATATAACCGCTTGCTTTGTCATCTATTTAGGCTTCGATATCGCTCAGTACATCATGAGCTACATCAACCTTAGCTTTATGGTCTTCATATCCTTTAACAAGAAAACCACAGAGTTTATTTATCCCGTCACCGTTTTAACAGCCAGCACGATTTATTTGCTGGTCATTCAACTGGTAGGTGTTGTTATCCCATTCCCTGTTTATGCTTTATCATCCATGATTATCATATTCAGTTTTGGTATCATCATGGTCAGGGATTTCCAAAAAACCTATAAGGAGCTTCAATCTACTTCAAATGAACTTTACGCTTCCTATGAAGAATTAACGGCAATGAATGAAGAACTGGAAAGTTCATACAATGAGCTGGACAGAAAGGTTGAGGAAAGGACTTATGAGTTAAATAAAACAACGGTTGCATTAAAAACGTTGCTGGACAATACCGAAGAGGGTTTTTTAACATTTTCCGAGTCTTTGATTATCGATCCGGAATACTCCCTGCAATGCGAAACAATATTTGGCAAACGGATTTCAAACCGATCAATCTCTGCCATTCTTGGCAATGAAGACCCTAATGCAATTGAATTTTTGGATAAGGTTTTTACCAAAGTGCTTAAGGAAGAAAAACCTTATGCCATTGATATGTACCTCTCACTTCTGCCGGATACGATTACTATTGACAATAAAACGATCAAACTGAATTACAAGCTCATTGAAACCGAATCAGAAGGCAGAAAGATTATGGTCATTCTTCATGATATCTCTGAAAAGGTTGAACTGCAAAACGAAATTGAAAACGAAAGAAATATCTTGAAAATGGTTATAAAAGTGCTGAATTCACGGGAAGATTATCTGGAATTGATTCGGGATTTTCGAGATTTTACAATGAACGGAATGGAACAGATATCCTCCAGTCAACTGGACAATGAAGACAAGATAGCAGAAATTTTCAGAATGATTCACACGTATAAAGGCAGTTTTGCAAATTTTGATACAATTTACGCCGTTTCGTCACTGCATAGCTTCGAAAATGTCCTGAACGAAAAGAGAAAGTCTTTGATTCAATATGATAACAATCAACTGACCGATTTCTTCAACTCTTTCGATTATAACTCCTGGATCAGAAAGGATATCGATATCATCAGAGAGTTATTGGGATCCGATTTCTTCTCTATTGAACAAAAGTTGTTGATCGATCCGGAACGTATTTATGAACTTGAAAATAAGATTGCTGAAAGTGAGCTTGGTGAAGAGGGAAGAGAATTCCTTATCGAATTAAAACGGCTCAGGTATACCTCTTTTAAAGAATTACTCAACTACTACAAAAATTATACCAGTCGATTAGCCCAAAGAATGGGGAAGTTTATCAGTCCGGTAATCATTGAGGGAGAAGATATCCCTGTTGACCGGGAATTGTACAAATCATTGATCAGATCCCTGACACATCTTTTTAGAAACAGTATTTATCATGGTATCGAAAACCCTGAAGAAAGGGCAAGAAAAGGCAAATCGGAATATGGATTAATCAGAGTAGAGGTTAACCGACAGGGAGAATTCATAGAATTAGTCATTCGAGATGACGGCAGAGGCATTGATGTTGATAGGGTTGTCATGACGGCTGTTGAAAAGGGATTCGTAAGCAATGATCAGGCTGAAAAGATGCCCTACAAAGAGAAATTAAACCTTGTTTTAAAGGATCGGCTCAGTACCAGTAAAAAAGTATCTGACATTTCAGGTAGAGGAGTTGGTCTCTCTGCTCTTAAGCATGAATTGGAAAAATTTGAGGGAGATATTGAGATCATCACAAAAAAGGATAATGGCACTACTTTTAAACTCCTAATCCCCATAAAAGAAGCGCATGAAATGCCGGAATTACCGATTAAATCAATTCTGGATATGATAAAAAGAGAAGTGGATGACTATCTTGATACACATAAGATCAAATTACAGGAATTAAACCAGGATAAACTCTTTGACGGCATCGAATTATACAGATATAACTCACTCATCAGATTGAGCGGTTCAGTATATGCGACAGTCTTTTTGTCAGCTGAGAGAAAAATTGCTGAATTGTTTGCGTCAAGGTTGCTTATGGGTGTTAACACGAACCTGTTGAGCGAAAGGGATATTTCTGATGGTGTTTGCGAACAATGTAATATCTTTGTGGGTAACGCTATGAGGGAAGCTTCAAAAAACGAAGCCGTTTTATCAATCAGCTCACCTGTATCTTTAAAGTGCAACGATGGCTGTTTGAACTATCCGGATAAAGAAAAACACATCTACAGCGTTCAAACTGAATATGGAAAGATAAGATTTGGCGTCATCGAAAAATAAAAACTACTTCAGGAATTTTGTGTTTCCCCCTGAATTCTTTATTCTGTCTACCAATGGCTTTAAAGCAAAACTCATCTCATCCGGATATGAACAGCCGCTCAAGTCAAAGTAAATCTTAACATTCGACATGGAAAGCAATCCCTGAACAGTTCCTTCCAATTGTAAATACTGTCGGTTATTTAAGGTTGAAAAGATGGCAATAGTGAATATCCCGTCTGAATTGGATACCTTGTATGGCAATTCAGAGTCTTCGTGAGTTTTCTTTGATTCAAATTGCTCTTCTGTCTTTTCTTTCAAATCATCCTGCTTCTTTTCAGGGTTCAAAACATGTTGTATTGCCTTTAATACTGCAGATACCTTGAAGGGTTTTACAATATAATGTTTAGCGCCGCATTCCAGAGCTTTGAAAACCATATGCTTTTGATCCAGAGCGGAAATCATAATGATATTGGCTTCCGGGTATTCTTCGATAATACTCTTAACCGCCTCTATCCCCGTCATAACAGGCATGGTAATGTCCATAGTAACAAGGTCGGGTTTGTATTTCCGATATAATTCCACCGCTTCTTTTCCGTTTGAAGCCTCTGCAACGATATTATACCCCGCCTGTTTCAGTATATTTTTAAGGTTTCTTCTCATCAATACGGAATCATCAGCAACAAGTATGTTCATATCAATCAACTGCCTTTCCTTTAGAAATCCTTCGTTTGATTATTGGCAAAAACACTTCAACGATCTTTGGATCAAACTGTGTACCATTATTTTTCTCAATCTCGTTCATTGCAGAATTGGTATCCAACGCCTTTCTGTAAGCCCGATTTCTCGTCATGGCATCCCATGTATCGGCAATGGCAAGAATCTTTGATACCTCCGGGATTTTAGCACCGGTTAAGGCATCCGGATAACCGCCACCGTCATACCTTTCATGATGATATCTGACGTTATCAGCAATCTTTGAAAGATACTTTGATTGCTTCAACACGTCATGTCCCCAAACAGGATGTTTTTTTATTATATCAAATTCAGAGGAGGATAATTTCCCGGGTTTGTTTAAAATGGACCCTGGGATTAAAATTTTCCCAATATCATGAACAAGACCTGACCAATAAACCTCTTTGGCAGACTCTGAGTCATATCCCATGGTTGTCGCTATCTCCTGCGAAAGCTCAGCAACCATCTCTGAATGACCCCGTGTGTATTCATCATGTATTTCCATCATTCTGATGATAGAAAGAATGATCTCCTTTTGAAATTCTTCATGCATTTTATTCAATTTCTGAAATGCCATAAATGTAGCGGCAATATTTCCCAATGCACCAAACATCTTTAGGGATTCGTTTGAAAAAACAAGACCTTTTTTTTGAGCGGTATCCAGTGTAATTGTTCCTGCTACATCTTCACCGATATCAATCTCCATGATTGCTGACTGACAGGTTCTCTTTGTCGCTTTGTAAAAGGAAGGGAACAACTCTTCCGGAATTCTGAAGTTTCTTTTCTCAATCCCGTCAATGACAAAGACATTTGAATCAAAATACATGGTATCATCAGAGTTTCTGGGATCAAGAAAATATTCCCGTTTCAAATTCAAGGATTTCAAGAGGTTTAAATCATGGCCTACAGTATGCACGTAATTCCATCTGTCCTCTTCCACAAGAACAACACTGCCATAATCAGCTTCCGGAATAATGGACACTGACTCTTCCAAAAGCCTTTTGAGGAAAGTTTCATCTGAGTTAAACTGTGAAGCCATTTCTATAAGTCTTGAAGCTGCCTGTATAACATTCTCGTACAATTCAACGGTTTTTATCAGTTTTTCCGTTTCCATCTCCGCTTCGTTGGAACTAACCGTTAATTCATCGACTTTAGAAATCAAGCGTTTAAGCTCTTCTTTATCTATTTTATTAGATCTAACTTCCTTTTTCAGTGAATTTCTTACAACCCACAAGTATAGTGTAGTAGAAAGAAAAACGAAGGTCAATACCAGTGTCAATACGTTAAACATCTAAATCCTCCAGACGCAACCAAATGGAATAAAAAGTCGTTAAAAATGGACGTTTAATGAGAAAAACTCAATGAATTATATCACAATAAAAAGCTATTTCTCGTGATTTTCACCTGTTTGAATCATTTTCTGTCCGAACTTGCCTTTATATGAATGAATATTATTATATAAATGAGAAATTGAATGTATTGAGTGGATAAAATGTTCAACTGATTATAAAACCAAAGGCAGAAAATCAGCTCCATGATGTAAAAGAGGGGGAAAATCCCTTTGATAGCCTTCCGTTTATAAGTGTAAACAAACATGATAAGACTAAATACAATAAAAAGGATAGGTGAAAGCCAGAGATAAGACGGATAATAAAGGGACCATACGAAGGCATAGACTGTTGATATGATAATAGACACATATCCGCTTTTAGGTAATGTATAAATCAACGTCAACAAATAACCCGGTGCAAGTGCAAATACATCTCCGAAAACAAAATCCCATGATAAAAGCAGATACATCAGAAAACCGTTTATTGTGATTATGAATATGTCTTTCTTTTTGCTTCTTCTTTCATATAACCTTTTCTTCAAAATTCACCTTCGAGTATTCTCAAAAAAACCGATTAACTGAGATCGAAAATCCTTTTCTCCGCTTTTATAATCTATCTCAAGAACAAGAATATCATTAATCAGACTTTCTATTTCCGGCATGTCGTATTGTGCTGCTATATTGACTTTTTTTTCACTTCTTTTGAAAGAAAACCCCACAATATCTGAAATCGTTGGAATATTCGTTTGAGTTCTCGCTGCAAGTTCTCGTATATCGTTAAATGTGTAAAAAAGTTTTTTTGAAAGCATTTTTATCTTTAAAATCAGAGTATAAAAGAAGCCCAATCGATAGATAATCTGCATGGGATTGTTTTCCAAAAGGATTTCATCCAGCTTTTCAAGAGCTGCTGTGCTATCTCGATTCGCAAATTCAACAATAAAGGTCTGAAGATCCTCTTTTGTATAAGAGTAAAAGAGATCATTGAAGAGGTCCTCATTGATTGTTTTTCCATCCGCTAATTGGACAAATTTAGATAGTTCATTGTGAATTCTCCACATATCGGGTCCGGTATCGTATACCAGTCTGTCGATTTGTCCTTCTGTTAAAACCAACCCCATTTTATTGCCAAGTGATTTTACAAGCTCTTTCCACTGATCATCTTTCCAAGGCTTGGGGAGTTCAAAGACTTTTTTGCTTTTTTTTAAGCCTTTGATTGATTTCTCAGCTCCGATAAAGAGATGGTTGTTTTCAGATTGTTCAAGAATCTCGCTCAGTTCCAGAATGACGTTTATCCTTTTTTTGGATAATCCTTCATGAAAATCACAATAACAACAGTAATCCACGGAAAAAAGTGTTCCCTGATAAAGAGTTGGTAAAAAGGCCTCAAATTCAGACCAGTCTTTTGAGTTAAACATCTTAAATTGCTTTTTTTCGCTTTTTGCCAGTTTTCTGCAATAATCGTATTTCGAAAAGTCATCTGTTCCGGTCAACACTTCCAGCATTTGAACATTCCTTTTAAATTAAATTCCTCAAAATCATCTGACACTAATTCCACTTAAAACACTAAAAATATATTCAATCTTAACTGCGTCCAGAGTCATCTCAATGTATTTATTTTCAAGCTCTGTGAATGTTTTCTGCATTTGACTCAGTTCCTCTTTGGTCATCTCACCGTTTATGATCTTGGAAGTGGCTCCGTTGATCTCCTTTTCAAGCCGTTCATACTCCGTCTTGATTTCCGGCATTAATTCAATTAAAACATCATGGATGAGCTTGTTTTTTCTAATTTCTATTTCGTCAATTTTATCCTCAACCGTTGTTAATACAGGCTCTTCAAAATTATAACCGCCACCAATTCCTCCCGATATACCCTGTAAGAAGGTGTTGTAGTCCGTTCTGAAAATGGCATATAGAGAACTGTTTTCCTGTCTATTGGAATCAGTTGAAAAAAGATTCAAATAACGGATAACAGCTGTTTGCACGATATCCTCATCTATTTTCTTTGGAAAGTAATCCGATAAACCGGATATTTGTGGTTCACCATCAGTGATAGAAGACATGGCTTCCAGAGTTATGGCTAAATACGCCATATCAACACGTTCAAGCCTTTCTTTGGCAGAGACTAATAAATCTCCGGGAGTTTGAGGCAGCATGACTTTCTTTTTTAAATAGTCAAAAAAGAGTTCGATAGCCTTTAACTGACGCCTTAAAGCTTCTTTACTTGCCTCTTTATATCTCTTTTGAGCATCGGAAGGTCTTAAAAAATCATAACTGACACCCAATGAAAACCGGTAAGATGAATCTGTGGCAAAATCGGATATTAAGGCAAAAGAGGTTGACAAATCCAATTTTTCAAACATCCTTACACTTGCCTCCACACCAACAATACCCTTTTCCTCAAAGGGATCGTATCCCGCACGGAACTCTCCATCAACGGCATTAACCCACTTGAAATAAGGTATGGCGTATTCTTCATACGTTGTTTTTTCCACACCCGATAATACCTGTTCAATTGTATATGAGAAACCAAGAATCGTTAAAAAGAAAAAAACGATTAGTATGCAATGCAATCTTTTAATAGGAACACCTCCAATCAAAATGCCCTGGTATCCGGTTCATAGGTGGAAATTTCAAAGGATTGCCTGATCTCTTCCACACTTTTTCCGCCACCAAGGAGCACCATCAGTTTTATCTTTGCCTTTTGACCGCTTTGTTCATGGCCCAATATAACACCGGCCTTTTTTAACGAAGCGCCGCCACCTTCATAACCATAAATATCAAGGACTCTTCCCTTATAACACCTGGATACCAGAACGATGGGAATATTCTCTGCCACACACCTTTTTATCGGTTCCGTCAGTTCGGGCGGAACATTCCCCCTGCCAAACCCTTCCAGAACAATCCCCTTTGTTCCCGTTTCCCTGGCGTAATCAATAAACTCCCCTTTATCACCGGTAAAAGTTTTAATGAGACAGGTTTTGGGTTCTATCGCATCCGTTTTGATATATGTCCGTCTTAGTGACTTTCTGAAAAAGAAAACACCATCTTCATCCACAATCCCCAAAGGACCAAATCCCGGTGAATCAAAAGTAGCAACATTACTTGTATAAGTTTTTGTCACTTCGCGGGCGGCATGTATCTCATCATTCAGACATATAACCGTCCCGCATCCGTCAGAGTATTTAGACGCTGCAACTTCCACGGAAGAGAATACGTTTCTTGGACCATCGGTCCCGAGTTCGTTGATATTCCTCATGGCCGCCGTTAAGATGATCGGCTTTCTTGTCTTCACAGTAAGATCCAGCATATATGCCGTCTCCTCAAGAGTATCCGTACCGTGTGTAATCACTACCCCGGCTACATCTCTGCTTTCCACAAGCTTTTGAACCAGTCTGGAAAGGTCAAACATCTTTTGCGGAGTCATATGAGGACTTGGAAGATTACAAAAATCGATGGTTTCGATTTTTCCGAATTCCTCTAATCCTGATAGTTCTGATATTTTTTCATTACCCAGTTGAGAAGGAATCACCACATCGCTCTCTTTTCTCATGGCAATCGTTCCACCTGTTGTGATTATGATTATCTTTTTATTCATTTTTTCCCCCGTATTTTTTTCTTTTGGGCACCCACAAGGGATGCCCCTACACGATTTTGTTA
>CAZRYM010000010.1:16935-45066 GCA_964604305.1 uncultured Thermotogaceae bacterium
GGGATGCCCCTACACGATTTTGTTATGGGATTTTCCTACATGATTTTGTTAAAGACTTTCCTTACACGATTTTGTTAAGGAATTTCCCTACATGATTTTGTTATGGGATTTCCCTACACGATTTTGTTATGGGATCCTATTTGTTAAGGGTTCGCTGCTGATTTTCTTATAGAAACCCTCTGATAACTTTTGAATCATGTCCTCCTTTTGTTGCCAATCACGTCCGTCTAAATCGTAAATTCTCAACCCCTCTATTTCTCTCACCTGTTCTAAAAAAGGGTATGCGTCCTTTTTCATGGTGAAAAAGGAGGAAGGGGCATCTGTTATTGACTTGATAATCCCCTTCTGCATTGTTTTTGATAATTGCTCCAAAAAGCCTATTTCATCTGCTACGAACATTCTGGATTTCATGTTCTGTTGTAGTAGAATTTTTCCGATTCTGTCAAGGTTTTCCAAAAAAGGTTTCATAGAACGTATGCCGGTCCTTTTTCCTATTTGGATTTTTTCGCATTCCAGGTGTATCCATTCCAACCATAAAACACCTGACGCAACAAAAAAAGTTTTAAAGCCGTAAAACTTAACATGGTTGTTATTCAAGGAATCAACAACGCTTTCAAAAACCGTAGTCTTTCCTGAACCTTTACTGCCACTTACAGCTATTCTAGTTTGAGGCATCTTTTATGATTTCCGGTAGTGCTTCAATCGCCTGGTCCAGGTTCTCGACCTTTTTACCACCGGCTTGTGCAAAATCCGGTCTTCCGCCTCCTCCGCCACCGAGTATGGAGGCAAGCTTTTTCGCCATCTTACCGGCATGGACACCTTTCCCCGCGACATCATCACTCACTTTGATGATGAAGGATACGCTTTGGGGTTGTTTGTTGAAAATACAGATAACTCCTCCATGGAGTTTGTTGATGGCGTTATCGGCTACTGTACGCATGACATTTTGATTGCTGTTCTCCTGTACAATCGAAAGATATTTAATGCCATCCACTGTTTTAATTCTGCTTTCAAGTATGTCTTCTATGTTTTGCCTGCTAAGCTTTTCTTCAAGTTCTGTGGTTTTTCTCTGCAAATCTCTGTTTTGCTCCAATAATTTCTTGACACTTTCCACAAGTAATGATGGGTCTGAGCTCAGTTCAGCCGAAACTTGATTTAATACCTTTTGCTGGTGGTCAAACATTTCGATGGTATTCCAGCCAGTACTTCCTTCAATTCTTCTGACACCTGATGATATACCGGTCTCGTTTTTGATCTTGAATGTACCTATTTGTCCTGTATTTTTAACATGAGTTCCACCGCAAAGCTCCGCACTGAAATCCCCCATTCTGACAACTCTGACGGTCTTTGAATATTTTTCATCAAAAAGTGCAATCACTCCTGATTTTTTGGCATCTTCAAGATCCATAATATCCGTATTCACACCCATGGCTCGCATGATCTGTTCATTTACCATTTGTTCGATATTTTCGATCTCATCATTACACAACGGTTTAAAATGGGAAAAGTCAAATCTCAAGCGATTGGGAGATACCAATGAACCTGCCTGTTTCACATGCCCTCCCAAAACTCTCTTTAAAGCTTCATGAAGTAAATGGGTTGCACTATGATTCCTGGCAGTGGCCAATCTTGTCATATTATCAACTTCAAGCTTTACCCTGTCACCTTTTCTAATGACTCCTTTTTCAACCCTTACCCGATGTACGATTACTTTATTGTAGGGGTTGAATACCTCCAAAACACCGGCTCTAAAATTCTGACTGGATATTATCCCTTTGTCCGATACTTGTCCGCCTTTTTCATCGTAAAAAGGGGTAATTCGAACAACAACATCTCCTGTTTGCCCCTGAGCAATTTCATCTACCAATTCATCATCTTTCAACAAAAAGAGAACTTCTGATTCTTCTGAAAGCCTGTCATAACCAATGAATTCTATGCATGATATGGAATCGGGATTCAGCTGTTCATATACTTTCGCTACTTTTGTATATTCTTTCTCACCCCGGGCATCCCTGGCCTGTTTTCGCTGTTTGTTCATTAACTCTCTGTAGCCTTCCAAATCTACACTAACCCCTTTTTCTTCTGCGATTTCCCTTGTCACCTCAACCGGAAACCCATAAGTATCATAAAGTTTAAATGCATCGGAGGCACTGAGAGAAGCCTTTTCTTTGTCCTCTTTCTTTGATTTTTTAAGAAGGCTATCGATCATTTCAAGACCTTGCTCCATCGTTCTGACAAATTTCTTTTCCTCTTCAAGGATAATTTGCGTAATAATCTCGTTTTTCTCACTGAGATCAGGATATTGTATCCCCATAATCTCCACAACCGGTTCAACAAGTCTGAATATAAACGGGACTTTCATACCGTGAATCCAGCCGAAGGTTAAGGCACGTCGAATAATTCTCTTTAATACATATCCCCTTCCATCATTTGACGGTATGACACCATCGGAAATCATGAAAACCGCTGAACGCACGTGATCTGCTATGACTCTTAAGGCGGTCATCTCTTCCTTTGTTCTGTTATAATTCATCCCGGTAAGATCTTGCGCTTTTTCAATAATGGGTTTAAAGAGGTCTGTTTCAAAATTTGAATCAACCCCCTGTATGACGGATGCAAGTCGTTCCAACCCAAGACCGGTATCGATGTTTTTCCTTGAAAGGGGTGTGTAACTCCCATCTTCATTGTAATTAAATTCTGTAAATACCAGATTGTAAAACTCCAAAAATCTGCCGCAATCACAAGCCGGTGTACAGTTGTCAGGATCCGGACAATCCGGGTTTTCACCTGTATCAAAAAAGATTTCAGAACATGGTCCACATGGTCCTGTAGGTCCGGCCGGTCCCCAGTAATTATCCTTTTTGCCCAAACGTATGATCTTTTCTTCCGGAAAGCCTATGACATCTCTCCAAATTCTATAGGCTTCTTCATCTTCTTCGTAAACACTCACCCATAGTTTTTCTTCGGGCATTTCAAGTTCAACCGTTGAAAAGTCCCAAGCCCATTTAATGGCTTCCTCTTTAAAATAATCACCAAAGGAAAAATTCCCCAACATTTCAAAAAAGGTATGATGACGCTTGGTCTTACCTACCTCATCTATATCATTTGTTCGAACGCATTTTTGGCAGGTAGTCACACGTTTGTGTACCGGTTTGACTTTCCCCCAGAATATGGGTTTAAATTGCACCATCCCCGCAATTGTGAATAACAATTGTGGATCATTTGGAACCAATGAGGAACTTGCCATTCTAAAATGTTCTTTAGTTTCATAGAATTTCAAAAATTTTTCTCTAATTTCCGCCGCTTTCATATATTTCAAGGTTAACTGACCTCCGATATCTTTTTTTATTTGATGATCAACAGAAGTAACAAAGTCAGAGGACCTACAAATACCAGAGAATCTATTCTATCAAGCAATCCCCCATGTCCCGGCATAATATCACCGGAATCCTTCGTCTGATGATAACGTTTGATCGATGATTCGTACAAATCCCCCAGCGTTGCACCCCATGTTATAAAGAGGGTCAATATCAACAACTCCAGAACCGTTAAATCGATACCCTGCCCATTTCCGAAAAAACTTATGGCAGGATATAACCATTTTATGAAAAGTGTTATTACGATCAAGCCTAAAAAGGTAAAAAACATCCCACCGAGAAGACCCTCTACCGTTTTTTTCGGACTTATCTTGGGCATTAGCTTATTTCTACCGAATTTAATACCAACATAAAAGGCAAAAGAATCAAATAACCACGGGGAAGTGATGGCATAGAGAGAATAGATCCATCCGAAATTCTTGTATATATACAAGATGCATGCCAGCGGTAAAGAGATATAGAGAATCCCCATAATGACGTTGTTCATGATTTCGTTGATTTTTTTATGGTCCTGATAAATAAAGACCCCAATACCTCCCAAAACGGGGATAATCAGGGCATAAACGATCATGAGGAAATCCATTCGCTCAAGATAAATGCATATTCCCGACAAAAAAAAGACTCCGGGTATGAGTGCAGTCAGAACGTTAATCTCTCCATTCATTACCTTGGGATTTTCAGTAGTCCTATTGTATGCACTGAACAACAATTTCACATATTCAGAACCGGATGCCAAACTTGCCAAGAAACCTAAAATTACAATCGTCCAGTAATTGTAAAGTAGTAAGACCGAGGCGGTTCCAAAAATGAGTCCATACTTCCATCTGTTTTTCAATTCTCTTTTATCCGGTGACAATATTATCAACTCCACAACTCTCAGGACTCAAATGTTTAAACTTATCCCAATTAATTCAGTGCCAAAAATAGACTTCTCACAAACCACCAAATCTTCTGTTCCTGGCTGAATATTCTTTCAGCAGGCTCATAATCGTCTCACTATCAAGATCAGGCCACATGGTATCGGTAAATATCAACTCCGAATACGCCATTTGCCAAAGGAGAAAATTACTCAATCGTTTCTCCCCCCCGGTCCTTACAAGCAAATCAGGATCGGGTACATCAGGGAGATTTAAATATGACCTGAGTAATTCGGGATTGTCATCCTGCAAAGAATCCGGATTGAGATTGCCATTGTTTACATCGCGAACAATTCGCAAAACCCCATCCCAAATCTCCTGTCTTCCCCCATAGTTAAGGGCAATGATCATCTGAAAATCGTTACAAGCCTCTGAATGTTTTTCAATATTACGCGCACATTCGTATGCGTCTTGCGGAAGAGATTCAATGTGCCCGGTAAAACGTATTCTTACCCCTTTTTCTATCATTTCAGGAGATTTTTTCTCCAGATAATAAATAAGCGTCTGAAACAAAAATTCTACCTCTTCTCCCGGTCGCTTCCAATTTTCGGTTGAAAAGGCGTATAAGGTGCAATATTGAATGCCAATATCATTACAAAACCTGACCGTTTTTTCAGCTACATCTGCCCCGGCAGCATGACCTTCAGATCGTTCAAGACCCTTGCTTTTAGCCCATCTGCCATTACCATCCATGATAAAGGCTATATGTTTGGGTATCTTCAGGTTATTCGCTTTTGATGCGTCTGATGTCATCAGACTTCCATGATCTCACTTTCTTTTTCCTTGAAGAGCTCATCCATCTTTCCCACATAATCATCGGTAAGTTCTTGTATCTTGTCTTCAAGTCTATGGGCATCATCTTCGGGGATATCACCGTTTTTCTGTTCTTCTTTAACATCCTTTAAGACATCACGTCTAATATTTCTTACCGACACTTTTCCCTGTTCAATTATATCGTGAACCATTTTTACAAGTTTTTTTCTCTGTTCTCCTGTTGGAGGCGGAAAATTAAGTCGTATACAAATTCCATCGTTAATGGGTGTTAAACCCAGGTTGGATGCCAGGATGGCTTTTTCAATCACCTTTAAAACGGATTTGTCCCAGGGCTTTACAACAAGAGATCTTTCGGCTACAGAAACACTTGCGATTTGCGGAATGGGAGTCGGGGTATTGTAATAGTCAGCTGTAATCTCCTCTAAAAGTGCCGGACTGGGTCTACCTGTTCTGATATGTTTAAGCTCATTTGCTATGGATTCGACACTTTTTTCCATTTTCGACTTTGCTTCATTCAAATGCTTTTCCATGGTTAATCTCCCTTCTTTCAGTTATTTATGATGACCTTTGCATTTACAAAACGTATTATAGCATAATGAAACGGTACTATTCGAGATATTTCAGAAGAGTCTCCAAAAGAAGTTTTTGATTGATGGGTTTGGTCAGATAATCATCAATGCCACTTTCAAAGGATTTCTCTTTTTCTCGGTCAAAGGCATGGGCACTCAGAGCGATGACAGGAATTGATTGAGTCACCTGATTAGTCTTAATAAGTTTTGTTGCATCCATGCCATTCATTCCGGGCATTTCAATATCCATCAGAATAATATCGGGAAGCTTTGTTTTCAGGCTTTCTAAAAGCACCATAGCATTGTGATGAATCTTGCTCCTACACCCATATTTTTTCAGGGTCTTCTCCAATAATTTGGCGTTGATAGGATCATCTTCAGCCACGAAAATCAGAGGGTTGATATCTTTGATCTTGTTCATGTATTTTTCCAGGGGAACTTTTGATTCACTGCTTATTTCGGGATGACCCTCTTTCACGATCACGCTGAAATAAAAGGTCGTTCCTTTTCCCTCTTCACTTTGGAGTTTTATCATTGAATTGAGAACTTTTGCAGTTCCCTGGCTAATTGCCAGTCCCAGTCCTGTTCCTTCAAATTCTCTGGTGTAGGAATTATCCACTTGGGAAAATTTCTCAAAAACTTTTTCCTGTTTATCTTTTGGTATGCCGATACCTGAATCCATAACATAAAATGTAAGCTCATAGCGTTCCTTATCAATTCTTGTTCCCTTTATCAGAAGTTTGACGAATCCCTTTAAGGTGAATTTTATGGCGTTAAAAATCAGGTTTGAGATAATATGATTGATCTTTTCACGATCGGAATAACAGTAACGGGGTACATCTCCTTCAAGGGCTGTTGTGAGTTTCAGATTCTTTTGTTTGGCGAATACGGCAAATTCACTTTTTACACCTTCCAAAAGATTGTAGAGATCAATTCTTTCAACTTTGATTTTCTCCAATCCTTTCTCAAGTTTGCTGATATCCAATAATTCGTTGATGGTAGTCATCAACCTTTTAGAAGAAGTATCGATAATGGTGAGGTATTCCTCAATCTCAGTGTCCAATGATCTTTGCATATAGTTCATCAGATTCACAGCCGTTACAATACCGTTCATGGGTGTTCTTAACTCATGGCTAATCTTGGCAATGAATTCGTCTTTCATCTCAGCTGCTTCATCAGCTGCCTTTTTTGCGTTTTTGAAATATTCTTCACGCATTCTGATCTTGGTAATATCGAGCATGATCATGATGATCTCATCCTGTTCAACTGCCGGGACGGTAACAACATTTAAAATAAGGTCTTCTCCCAATCTAAGGGTAAAATCATTGCTTCTTTCAGAGGACCAGATTCTCTGAAAGATCTTTTCTTCGATTAATGGGATCGCATTAACCTTTATCTCTCCGATATTATAAAAATCTCGAATAAGTTCAAATCTTTGTTTGAAAGCCTTGTTCATCCAGACAATATCTCCCTTTTTGTTAAAGCGGACAATCATTTCCGGAATCGATTGCATGATGTATTCGTTTGATTTGTAAAGGCTTTCATAACGTTCTTCAGATTGTTGGATGTCCTTGAACGCCTTCTCAAGCTCTTGTCGATTATGCTCAATCAGACGATTTTTTTCTTCCAGGATCAGGTTGTTTTGTTCAATCTCTTCATAAGAACTTTCAAGTTCTTCATAGCTGGACAACAGGTTTTCATTAAGCGATTTGAGTTTTTGGTTCATTTTCAAAGTCTCTGTAATATCCCTGGCCATTAAAAGATAATCATCTTTTTCCCTGTCGATGCAACTGGTGACACAATCAAAGGTCTGTTTAGGGTTTATAATCGATTTGGCAAGAAATCGCGCTTCACCATCTCGAGACATCATTAGCTGACCAATCTCCATGGAGGAGTCCGGAATGAGAATCTCGTCAATTTGATCCACCAATTGATCATGGTCCAGCAGCTCCTCGCTGGCTTTGTTTAACCTGCGTATTTTACCGGATGAGGACAACAGAAAGATCATATCTTTTGAATTTTCAAATACCTTTCGAAAAGTAATATCCGTCCGTTTTTCCTTTTTGTAAAAGTCGTAGATGATCAGTGCAGCTGCAATCATAAATAGGGCAAATGTGATTCTAATTAAAAAATGAGTGAAAGGGTAATTGAAAAACATCAATTCCAAGCTTGATTCGGGGGGAGGTTTTAAAAAGAATTCACGTAATTCCAAAAAGTTATTTTTAGTCAGAACACTGTCGAATATCCAGAAAAAAACACTCCAGAGTATGGTTAGCGGAATCAGCAATAATCGATTTTCATTATGATGATTTAATTTAAATACCTTTCTGATAATGGAGATGTTCATCAATACATCCGTCACAAGCATCATAATAAAGGCCATGGCAGTATGTTTAATGCCGATGGCAAAAAGAAAAGTCGAACTGACACTATTAGGTGCCCCAGTCCAAGGGGGGGGATTCAAAGAAACCAGGAGGGGGAAAATGGTCCAAAACCCGACTTCAATCGGTATTCTGACAAATGCCTCCTGGATGTATTTATTATGAAGGAAAGAATGTTTTGAATCAGTTAGCCTTTTATCTGCCATATAGCCATGCCAGACGATCCAAAGAGTGTACACCGGAACGGAATAAAAGATACCGTATCCATCTGACAGCCAAATCAGCCACATGGTTTGTGTACTCCCACAAAGGGCTGTTAACAAACCGTATTTCAACCCCCAGATTTGCGCGATGAAAAATGCGGTAAAAACACCCGGTACAATAGAGAATTTGATGGCGTTAATGGAAATATCAATGGGAACAAGGTTTAAAAAAAACCCGATTAACCCCATCATAATACTGATTTTTACCTTATAAGCATCCCAGTTTTTGAAGACCTCTTTCAAAACAAAAACCCCTTATTTTACTTTAATGAAAACCCGCATACGTTCATGAATTTTTTAAAACCCTCTTTCCCCTGTTCGTTGTTTTTATAGACACCGGCATCTTCCAGCACCCTTGTGAATCTTTTGCCCGTTTCGATTCGGATTCTCTCCATCACTTCTTCCGATGAACCACTCGGGTTTGCTTTTTTCATTTCATGAATCCAATATCTGTGTTTATAAAGGGGGTGATCTTCCTCAAGCAAATCAATTTCTTTCATATCTTTCACACCTGACAGATAATCAGCGATTGCTGCAATTTCTCTTTCAAGTCTTCCCGGCAATATAGCCAATCCCATTACCTCTATCAGGCCGATGTTTTCTTTTTTGATATGGTGTAATTCAGGATGAGGGTGAAACAACCCCCTTGGAAATTCCCTGGTCGTTCGGTTGTTTCTCAACACAATATCAATCTCGTAATCACCATCTTTATTGATTCTTGTAATTGGCGTTATGGTATTATGCGGAACCACTTTGCCTTCTTCCACAGTTTTATGAATGATATTCAAATCGCTATCAGTATAGCCCCTCCAATGATTAAGGATCTTGGTTGAAAGGTTCACTAAAACCTCTTTATCGGGAGAGCTCATTCTGATACACGAGAGAGGCCAATGCAGAATACCGGCTTTTACCCCATCCTCTCCAACATCAAATTCACTTTCAATCCGAGCCTTTACCATGGGCATCTGATAACGACCGCCCTGATAATGTTCGTGTTCTAAAATTGAACCCCCGACAATGGGTAAATCAGTATTTGACCCTATAAAATAATGGGGGAAATCATCCAAAAACTGGAAAAGCCTTTCAAATGTCTTTTTGCAGATATGCATGGGTTTGTGTTCTTCATAAATGACAATGCAATGTTCGTTGTAATACACGTAAGGGGAGTACTGGAAATACCAGTTTTCTCCACACAGTGTCAGGGGAATCAACCGATGATTCTGTCTGGCCGGCCTTTTGGCATTACCTTGAAAGCCCATATTTTCGATACATAAAACACATTTGGGATAATCTGTTGAAGGCGTGTTTAATGCTTTTTTTAATTCAAGAGGATCCTTTTCCGGTTTGGAAAGGTTGATTGTAATTTCTATTTCACCATATTCAGTTTTGACAGACCAATGTTTGTTTTTTCTGATTCTGTCCATTCTTATATAATTAACATCTTTATTTAAGGCATAAAAATAATCGGTTGCAGACTCCGAATCTTCTTTATTTTTCAAATCAAAAAAAGTTTTTACAACAGCCGATGGAGGTGGAGTTAACAGACCCAAAATCTTTGTGTCAAAAAGGTCCTTTTCCGTTGTGTTATCCTCGATGATTTTTTTATCAATAGCATATACCAGGATATTTTTGAGAATAGCCTCAATTCCCGTTTCTTCTTCCGGCAGATCTCCTTCATATGGCTCTTCCACCTGCAACAAAGCCATTAACAAATTTCTGATATAGATCGTATCGAGTTTTGCAGCTGATTCGGGATAATTCTCTATAAGATGTTTTTGCTTTGAATAATCAATAAGTCTCTCGATTTCATAAGCAGCGTTGATTTGATGCATTGATCTCCCCCTGTTTTATGTTCTATTTTAATACTCTTTCCTTCATGATAAATGTAACAACATCCATACTTCTTGGGACGGCCAAATGATCAAGATCCATAAAATGATGTCTCTGCTGGCCTTTGTCTATACCCCACATCTGCTGAGAATACAGATTGACAACCCCATCATTTCTACCATGACGGGACAGGTTATCCATAGTTTGATGCGAAAGTTTTTCGCCGATGATCTCCATAAGATAATACGTAATGGACAACCCTTGGGTTATTTCATTTGATTGTTCCGTCAATTCTGCGGAACATAAATACAACTTATCCAGATAAGCATCGTCAGCGTTCAGTTGATTGGTAGGCGGTTCACTGACAAAAACGCCCTCAAAATCAAGGTTTTTGGTCTCGGAATACAAGTAAATTCCAAGGGATTCACAGTAATCTTCAGGAGAGTAGAGCATACACATCCCTCCCGGGAAGGGATCAAGAAAACGAAGCATCTCTGTGAACAACTTACCAACCATTTCAGGATGGTTTCTTGCAAAATAGATCATCAATTCGGCACTCTTCTCAGCTTCTGTGCCGTTTATAAAAGATGCGATAAATGTTCCCAGGGTCAGTTCTATATTCGGCGGGTTATCGGTTTTGACTTCTAATACAGCCTCCATCAAAGAAGGATTCACCGAGAGAATGAAGTTTTGTGCAATAGTTCCCAAGTGTGGTGTATCCAGAGTGATAAGCTCTTTAATGTAATCACCAAAAAAAACCGGGCTTCCTTTTTCTTCTGAACGGTATTCATGATTCAAACAATATCGGGAAACCAGCCCACCCATACTTGATGCTATCATATAAATCTCATCATAAGCGGTGTGAATGGAATTTTCAAAGAGAATTTCAGAAAGAACTTTTCCGTATTCTGAGGCATCCAGAACTGATGTATCATAGATATATTCATAAAAATCATAGTTGTCAAAATCCTCAGGATTTTTATTCACATATTCGTAAAAGCCATTCCATACATCCATTCTTCCTTTATTTCGCCATACTGAATCGATCTGGGGCAAGACATCTGAGTTACCATTAAAATACGGTATATTTTGTTTACCATGGACGAAAATAATCGCTTTTTCTTTTCTCTGGAGTTTGGAAGATACAGTTTCCCCCTTTGTATAAGACTCCACTGGATATCTTGCCAGATTGTATTCTTCGGTTGAGGGTAATTTCTCTATTTCATTCAGAATTACTTTTGGGATATTTCCGGCAAACAGATCATCAAGGGCAAGATAACCTATATTGGCATTCTTAATTTGTGTAATCAATCTTTTTTCCCCTGTTGGAATCATTCTGTAGAATTCGTGATAGGGTTCCATTCTCAAAAATTGCGTTATTTCGATTGTCACATTTTCTGCAGCAAGTTCCGTTTCCAATTGTTGCAGAGAAAAACCGTTTAGAATAATGACTCTCAATGCTCTCAGGATTGTCCTTGTTAAATGATTAGCGGCAGTATTGAAAAAGTCCAGTAAAATAATGGGGGTTCCCTTTGTTGTTTCAGCTGGAAATACCGGATAAACCTTTGTAAACCTTTCCGACTGATCTGTTGACAAGTTAACTGTGGTATCCACAACGGCAAAATGAACATCACTTTGTTCGATTTCAAGGGGTTTGATCAACTCTATTGTATCGTAAGATTCCTTTATAAGGCCATCTTTCACACTTGTCATCATCTGTCTGTTCGTATCATTCAACACCGTAAACAGATCATAAGCTTGTTCTTGAAAAGAGAGAATCGATACTGAACAAATCACATTCATCTTCAAATCATTTATAACCATGTCCATATAATCATTCACATTCTGATATTCCAGTTTTTTGTTGATTAAAATATGTAAGAAATCAGACTTAGCCTTTTCAGTTGCATTTGTTCTCAAATTCTCCAAGACTTCCAGGCAGATGATCTCGAAGACAGTATTTTTTAACAACAGTTCTTTCAATAGATTGATGTCAATCTTACCATAGCTTTTGGCAACAACCTGATTTAACTTATTTAAGTCTTCATCAATCATATTAGCAGCATATTTGAGAAAATCTAAATTCATTTGTAGAAACATGGCGTTTTCAAGGGGATTTTCTGTAAAATAAGATTTCCAGGGTGAATCAAAAAAAGATATACCGATTTGTCTGAAAATTTCATTTTGATAATTTCCGTATAACATCAACAACGAGAGTAATTCAATTTGAGAATGACATGCCATCAATTCACTTGAAATGAATTCATATCCTTTTGCCGGGATTTTATCCTGTGCTTCTTCATAAACAGTTGCCTTAATGTTTATCTCCTGATTGTAATAATATCGGGAAAAATTATTGTAAAAGGCATTCAAAAACCGATTGAAATTCTTAAGATATTTGGTCACATCATCTGCTTTTGTTTTATCTTTAAAAAGTGTGTTCTTGATGTTTATTTCGTTGGAAACGGTTTTGAGAAAGAAATCGATATAACTCATATCATCCAGTAAAAGGGTATGATAGGAAAAAGCTTTCGTTATATCAGAATCATCAAAAAGAGAGCGTTGTATCTGTAAATATGTCATAACCGCCTTTTCAACCTCAACATCTTCTACTGCTTTAAAATCGACAACATCATAGAGATCAAGCTTGATATCTTTATCCAATAAAGCACATATCTTACGATCGTTGAAATCTACAAGAAACAAACGATTAAAGGGCTCTTCATGGAGGATTTCAAGTATTTCTTCCTCATTCAGTTCGGAAGAATAGGCGAGTAATTTAAAGGGACTTTTATCCAGTTCCTGTATAGTTGTTGAAAAAACCAACGAAAAACAAAAACAAATCAGACAGATAATGATTCTTTTCTTCACATCTTCTCCTTTCGGGAGTTCTGAAAAACCGTGATAATCCACAAACAGCCCTTTCTTACTTCAGCAATGATAACCGTTTCGGAGTTTATAAATTTTAGTCGTCCGTTTTTCTGGATTCTGCAATCCGTGGCGGGATCATCAATGATGTTTTTCACTGCGGTGATGCCAATGGCTCTCTCCAAACTTCTGTTGGAAGCATGTACATTATAAACAATCTCCATGCCAAGCAGTTCGGAATTCAAAAAATATTCACCTCTATTTGAAAATCTTTACATACGATAGAATTATATCACAGAAGTTTTTTCTTTAATCAGGTTTATCTGGTATAATTAATAGGTGAACAGAACAGCTTCACAGGGGTTTTTCATGCAAAAGTATTGTGAGGTACATCAATGAGAAGAGTATTCATAAGCGATATGCACATAGGAGATGGGTTGATTTGTGACAACTTCATCTTTGACGATGAGCTGGAAAGGCTTTTGTTGGAATTAAATGCCACGGGCGAAGAAACAGAACTGGTCATTGTGGGAGACGGACTTGAATTGATGGAAAGCAAAGTGGTAAAAGATTTGGGACTGATCCCCTTTGATGAACTGGGTGAAAAGATTGACCCGTCAGTGATCAATAACATAGTGAATAATCACCCTAAGGTGTTCAACGCTTTATCAAAATTCTGCAGAAGAAACCGCCTTACATATATAGTGGGGAATCACGATTATTACTTCCTCACAAACCCACTTTTGAGGAAGCGGTTTAAGGAAATCATCGGCTCGGAATCGCATATTGACTTTGTTCCTTATTTTTATGACAGGGACTGGGGAGTATTTGCAATACACGGTAATAATTTTGATCCGGGAAACCGCTTCGGCAAAGACAAAAACGGAGAACTGATCCCACCCATCGGTGATTACATGACCAGATACATGATGATCAACTTCCGGGAGGTTTTGATAAACGGTGATGTACCGGAACATATCCCCCATGATTACGACGATGTGCAACCCAACATGGATGTGTTTGAATGGTTTTCAACTATGATGAAGACCTATGACATGGGCATCAACCTGGTTGAACTTTGGATGGAAGAACTGCTCAAAATGCTCAAAACAGTCCAGGCAAAAAACTGGATAAAAGCTCAATATCCTATTGCGCACCGTTTTTCAAACTTGTTTATCAACAGCAATAGGGGGATCAAATTCGGCAGAGTAATGGTGGGTCTTGTTTCAAAGATCAGATCCCTTAAAAGAACAAATTACATGAAAACCAAGGCTAAAAATATGCTCAACAAGGCTTTTGAAAATCCTAAAAAATACGGGTTCAAAGAAAGGGACTTTTACGGCTATTGTGAGATGCCCGATATTGATTACGAAAATCTAAGAGGGTTGATTTTTGCCCACAGACATAAATTTGAGAATTATATACTGCCCAGTTATGGGCAAAACCGGTTTTACATCAACACAGGCACCTGGAGAACGGTCATCGAAAGAGACGGAAAAAGCAAAGGCAAGTTCGTGAAACGATCGGAAATGGCTTATGTAGTGATTGACGATGAAGGCGAACACCTCTCTATCAACTCCATGACACAAAACAAAATCAAAAATAAAGTTTCCGATTTATCTGTAAAAGAGGTGGTGTGATTGTGAGAAAATTCTTCCTGATCGATGGCAGTGGTCTTGTTTACAGGGCATTTTTCGCTATCAGAAATCTAAATACTTCAGCAGGGGAACCCGTGAACGCCTTATACGGCCTTTCCCGGATGTTGACGAAATTGTTAAAGGAAAAGATAGAAAAGGATGACCGGATCGTCTTCTTTTTGGATAGAGCCAGAAAGACATTCAGAACTGACATGTACAAAGAATATAAAGCCAATAGAGCAGAAATGCCGGAAGAACTGAGATTTCAGATGTCATTTGTGGAAGATTTGGTCAAATCCTTTGGGATAAAAGTCCTGTCTGTAGAAAATTATGAAGCGGATGATTTGATTGCAACTTTTATCAATAGATTTGACAACGATTCCGATGTGTTTGAGGTTGTCACAAGTGATAAAGACCTTTTCCAACTCATAGACGATAAAGTGAGAATCCTTCGAGCTGAAAAAGGCGTCACTCAGCTTAAAGAATACGACAGGGATGCCTTCTTCGAAAAATATGGCTTCGAGCCTTCACAGATGATCGATTACCTCTCTCTGATGGGGGATGCCTCAGATAACATCCCCGGAATTAAAGGCATTGGAGATAAGCGAGCCAAAGACCTGATCTCCAAATTCGGGTCTCTGGAAGAAATTTATAACAACCTTGATAACGTCACAAAAGCCAACAAAAAACGCCTTGAAGAATCAAAAGAAGAGGGTTTTTTAAGTAAAAAACTGGTACAACTCAAAAACGATGTCACATTGGAAGATGATTTCAGCAATCCCGATAAATACAGCTATGCAGGTATCAATTTGGAGGAAATGACACGCCTCTTTTCCAAATTTCAATTCGATTCTTTGTTGTCGGAGTGGTCCGATAAATCCAATACACAGGGGCTACTCTTTGATCAAAAACCCTCTCAAGTCGAAGATGAGAATGTTGTCCAAAATTACAAAACGATTGGAAGAGATCAGTTCGAAGAATGGCTTAAAAAGTTATCAAAGCAAAAAGTATTTGCATTTGATACAGAAACAACCTCTTTAAATGTACGCCAGGCAAAGCTGGTTGGTGTTTCTTTCTCTTGGGGTGAGGCAGATACCTATTATCTGCCTTTTGGCCATCAAAATGAATCAGAAAAATTTGATAATCTCGATATGGCCTTACTAAAACAAGTTTTAGAAGAAACCAAAGATGCCTTGGTCATCGGGCACAATTTAAAATACGATTTTGCCATACTGATGAATTGCGGGTTTCGTATACCAGATCATTATTTTGATACCATGCTCGCATCCTACCTTCTTGATCCCGATAAGGGCAAACACGGTTTGGATTTACTGGTTATGGAGGAGTTTTCCCATAAGATGATCAGTTTTGATGAAATCATCTCCATGACTTCCGGGGCAACAGATTTTTCCACAGTAAGTATTCAAGATGCAACGGCCTATTCCGGTGAAGATGCAGACTTTACTTTCAGGCTCTACAAACAGTTTGAAAAAAGACTGAAGGAAAACGGGTTGGAAGAATTGTTTCAGAATATAGAAATGCCCCTTTTAAAGGTCCTAATCCACATGGAAAACAACGGAGTATATTTTGATCGGGAATATTTAAAGAAACTATCCAAAAAAACAGAAAAATTGATTGAGGCTATTAAATCCAAAATCTTTCAAATCGCCGGATTGGAATTTAACCTGAATTCACCCGTACAAATTGGCGAGGTTCTTTTTGATAAACTGGGTTTACCTTCCCAGGGAAAAACATCCAAAAGCAAAAATTACAAAACGGGCAGAGAGGTGCTGGAAAAACTTGCGAAAGATTTTGAAATCGCCAAATCAATGCTTGAGTATAGAAAATATTCCAAGCTGAAGTCCACCTATATAGATGCCATCCCCACTTTTATCTCGAAAAAAACCGGCAGGGTACATTCATCCTTTAATCAGATTGGAACTGCAACCGGACGATTAAGCAGTAGTGATCCCAACCTTCAGAATCTTCCTATTAAGGAGGAAGAAGGCAGGGAAATCAGAAATGCCATCAGACCGCAAAAAGAAAACTGGAAACTGATCAGTGCGGATTATTCTCAGATAGAATTGAGATTGATGGCACACATCTGTTCCGATGAAAATCTAATCAAGGCGTTCAAAGAGAATTTGGATGTTCATTCCTTTACTGCTTCAAAAATCTTTTCCGTTGAACTGGAAGATGTTACAAAAGAACAGAGAAGCATAGGCAAAATGATCAATTTCTCTATTATCTATGGTATCTCTGCTTATGGTTTATCAGCCAGAACAGGAATTTCGGTAAAAGAAGCCGAGAAATTCATCACGGAGTATTTTAAAACATATCCCAAGGTTAAACAATACATGGATGAAGTGGAAGAAAAGGCTAAAAGAGATAAAGAGGTGCGTACCGTTCTTAATCGCTTGAGAAAAATCAAATACATCGATGCCTCAAATAGAAGACTGCAGCAGGAAGCCAGACGAATGGCCATTAATTCTCCCGTTCAGGGTACAGCAGCTGATATAATGAAGATAGCCATGATTAACGTTCAGGAAAAAATCTCCGAAAAAGGCGCACGCTGCATGATGATTATGCAGATACACGATGAAATTGTGTTGGAATGCCCGGATAACGAAGTTGACGAAATGAAAGATATATTGGTTCGCGAAATGGAAAAAGCCTATTCACTCAAAGTGCCATTAAGAGTAGATGTAGAGGTTACAACAGAATTCTAATTCAGGAGGTCATTATATGAAATGGGTGGAATCCGTACCAAATTTTAGTGAAGGTAAAAATGTGGAAGTACTTGAAAAGATTGTAAAATGTGCAGAACAATATGAAAGAGTTTGGATTGTAAACTGGTCAATGGATAAGGATCACAACCGTTCAGTTGTCACGATGGTGGGCGAGCCGTCACAGGTGATTGAAGCCCTTTTCGATATGACAAAAACCGCTGCTGATTTGATTGACCTGAGAAATCACAGAGGTGAACACCCAAGAATGGGTGCCACAGATGTTATCCCATTGATCCCCTTAAAAAACACAGATTATGCTGAATGTATTGAACATTCAAAGCAACTGGCTGAAAGAATTGGGGAGGAACTGAAGATTCCGGTTTATCTCTATGAAAAGTCAGCTTCAAGGCCGGAAAGAAAAAATCTGGCAACGATTCGAAAGGGCCAGTTTGAAGGCTTCAGTGAAAAGATCTTGAATGAAAAATGGAAACCCGATTACGGCCCAACAGATGCTATTCATCCCAATGCAGGTGTAGTGGCTGTTGGTGTGAGGGAATTTTTGATTGCTTACAATGTCAACCTTGCTACGGACAATCTGGATATTGCCAACGACATAGCAAAGATGGTCCGTTACAAAAATGGCGGATTTCGCTATGTTAAAGCAATGGGCGTGGAATTAAAGGAAAAGGGAATTGTACAAGTTTCCATGAACCTGACAAATTTCAAAAAAACCAGCATTTACAGAGTTTTTGAAATGATTAAAATAGAAGCAAAACGCTACGGTATTCATGTTCTGGGCTCCGAGATTGTAGGGCTCGTACCGCTGCAAGCCATAACAGATACCATGGATTATTACCTGGGACTTGAATCCTTTGACATGAACCGGGTCATAGAATACCAGCTTATGGAGATTTTGGAAAAAGAATAAACAATAAGTTTGACTTTATCAGGAGGTAAGAGGATGCAGATCATAAAACTTCTTAGAACAAATTATGAGGGAGATGAATATCTGGTTGAGAGCGGCGGGGTCTACAAACGCTCAAAACAGTTAAGGAGTTTCGTTTGCGGATCGTTCCAGGATAGAATCAATTCCCGGATAAAGACCCTTTATCAATTTCAGAATCGTTTTATCCTTCCCGATTTTATGGATTTCAATTCTGCAGAGCCTCTTTTCCTTTTCCCTTATCAGGGTGAAGAGGGCATAGACCGTTTACCCCTCGAAGATGGTCAGAAAATAGAAATTGCCATGCAACTCATAGACTCCATGGAACTGTTACATCATGTAACCGGTGAAGGGTTCGGTATATGGGGTTTTCCTCATCTACTGATCTCTGATCGCCTGAGAATCCTCCCTCCCCTGTGGGTCAATTTCAACAAAGAAGCACTGAAATTTGTTCTGAATCGGGAGAATGTGTTTATTGCCCCTGAGATATTGGAAGGTAAATGGCCAACATCTGCTTCGGATACTTATGTATTGGGTAAGATCCTGGAAAACCTATTACCCGATGATTTCAAAATAAAATTCAGCCGAGAACTGCTGCAAATGACTGATGAAGATCCCAAAGCCAGACCCTCTCATTTCAGTCGTTTATTTACTGACAAAATTCAGATCACAAGGGCAACCAAATCGTTGGAAGGGTTGGTAAAAAGAGATCTGGTTTCATCTCACATCGTTGAAAGGGATAAAGATTTAAGGGAGTTCAACACGTATTTTGCAGATCTTCAAAATGAAGAAACGGGCTCATATTTAGTATACGGCGGATCGAGAGTGGGGAAGACCACGTTTTTAAATCTCATCCAAACGGATATGATCAATAACGGATGGAAAACCCTGATGGCAGGTGATACAAAACACTTTTGCCAGGAATTACTTCAAATTACTGAAAACCCGGAGTTTGCAGGAGTTAATCTTGAGGATTTCCATTATTTGTGGGATCTACAGGATAATTATAATCTCGATCGAGTTGCAAGAATTGTTGGAAAATTGATTGGGATAATGGATCAGATTGCCATCTTGGTTGATGATTTTGAACAGATAGACGACGGGTTCAGAAAATTACTGGACTATGTGCAATCGATGATTATCCCTTCTAAAGTCGTTATCATCGCTGCATCAACTCAAAAAGACGGGAAATTTACTTTCACAAAAAAATTTAAATTAGAACCCTTCAGCAAAGAACAAACCACAAAATTTTTAGAAATATTGCTGGGAAAATACTTTACGACCAATTATGAAGCTCAAGTCAAATGGATATACAGCCTTACAAACGGTTATCCGGGACTCATATACAATTTTCTCATGCTTCTCAATTCAACTGATAAACTAAATATAAAAGAAGGTAAATGGATTATAGAGGGAAACATCCACAATATCCATGGTATGGAGGATTATGTGGAAAGGCTTTTCCAACAAATCGATCCCGTTGACAAAAATCTTCTCTCAATATTTTCAGGATTATCTGAAAACTTCCTGAAGGGAGAGTTCACCGCCTTATGTTCCATTGTCGGAATAGATGTTAAAAAGGCTGAGGCATCATTGATTAGGCTGCAAAGAGCAGGCCTTATTATTAAGGAGGGGGAACGATACAGATTTACCCTTCACGATATCTGGGAAAAAGCCTACAAAACACTGGATGATGACAAAAAACTAAAAATACACAGCAGTTTTTGTAAAGTCTCTCCGGATTATTCCAGAAAGGCTTGGCATTACAGTCAAACAGGAAAAAGAAGAGCTGCGGCAGCCATGTATATAAGAGCCGGTTGTGAGAATTTTAAAAATAATATGAGTTGGGCAATTGTTGAACAGTATTTTCAAAATGCATACGATCTGCTTGATGAGGGAGAAATATCTGATGAAATTCTGATGCTTCCTGCCATGCTCAAAGTCCTTAAAGGTGAGATTTTAAGTGAAAAGATCGCACAAAGACTAAAACACTCCAGGCGGTTAAAATACCTTTACCTTTACAATCTTGTTTTAAAATGTGAATTTGATAAAGTGGAACGGGAATATTATCAAATCTACCCTGACCACAAAAATCCATTAAAGACCTTTCCAGATTTCACTAATAATCTGTCGTTTGTTTTCAGCCTTTACGAGTCAGGGAAGATCGGAAAAGCATATGATGAAATAAAAGTCGTTCATCAAAACATGAAAAATTTCAACAGGTATAAATACCTGAACATCATGTTTAAAAATCTACTGGCAAAGATAGAATGGCGCAACAACAGATGGGATGAATCAGCTGTTTTATGCAAGGAAAACATGGAAACAGCAGAAAAATTAGAGATAAAATTCCTTCTTCCCATTGTTTATTCGTCTCTTGGCACCATCATGGATATTAACGGGCCTCACTATTCAAAACCGATTCTTCAAAAGGCTATAAAATATTCAGAATTATACGGCATCCCTCAGCTATCATTGAGACCGGCCTTGAATCTTGCAAACAGCTATCTTTACTCCGGAGACATCACCAGCATGTTCATTTTCATTGAAAAGAGCCGAGAGATTTCCAGAACCTACAACGACAGAAATAACCTGGCCTTAAGCTATCTCATAGAGGGATTGTATCATTTGTACAACAAACAGTACAAAGAGGCGATGGAAGATCTGGATAAGGCTATCGACAAGGTGGATTTCCCTGAAATTAAACAAAAGGCGAGACGATTTAAATACATGTGTCTTTTATCCATGGGAAAAACCGCTGATATAGACAGGAGTATACTTCAAGAACCTTTTGCTCAGGATTATGGATTTCATGACGTGATTAAACTGGCCTTTGCCGAAGATCCTATTGAAATCAAAAAATATTTTAACCGCTTCAAAGAAGCTCATCATCTTTGGAAAGAAGAAATAGCCGTTGCTTTTAAGGAAAAGTTATCCAAAAACTTTCCGGAGGAATTTGAACGCTATCTGGAATCTTTGATCCAATATTATCTGAAATCACATTTAAAACTCCCCATTGCACTTACAAATGAGGCCTTTGCCTATTTATACAGAGAAATGGGACAATACAGGAAGTCTAAGAAATTTGCCAGAAATGCAGTAGACATGTATAAAAACATGAAAATGATGTCCGCTGCAGAAAAGTTAAACAAAGAGCTCCTGATGGGCGAAAAGACGCTGGAAGATTACGTCAATATCATCTCAAATGCCCTGAGATCGGATAAAAGGGAAATCATTCTCACAGATGATCTTCTCAACCAGTTCGAATCCAATCTGATTGCAAAAATCAACGAGATGGATGTCTTACACGAGATTATCAACTTTTCTAAAACTATCACGGCTTCTGCAGAACCGGAAGAAATTCTGGCGGAATTTGTCAGCTGGATCTTGTCTTTTTCACCTATCAGAAAAATGATTATTGCCGTATTGAAAGACAATAAAGTGATTTACAAAAGCTGGATATCTCTCACCAGCACCAAAAAGACTGAAGAAAGCGCGCTGGTTCATAAAATGCTTAAGAAAAAGCAGGGGTTTATCAGAACCCCCTTTGAGGCAAAGGCGGAATTCTTTGTAGATGAAACCTATAAAGTCATGTTATACGCGGAAAATACCAACCTGATGATGAGTAACGAAGAATTTGACAGATTTGCACTCTTCATCGACAACCTGGAGCCAATCATTTCCATGGCGATCAGAAATGCCATCTCATATCGTTCCAGCATTCTCGATCCTTTAACCGGTTTGTATACCAGATGGTATTACACCCGTCGTTTGGAAGAGGAATTTGATAAAAGCAAACGGTTCAATTCAAACCTTTCAGTTATTATGGCTGACCTTGACCATTTTAAAAGGGTTAACGATGAATACGGACATAATGTTGGAGACGAAGTTTTAAAAACGATTTCTTCCATCTTAAAAAAATCCGTGAGGGGTTACGATGTAGTGGGACGTTACGGTGGTGAAGAATTTGTCGTCATTCTACCGGATACTAATCTGGAAGAGGCTAAAGAGGTTGCAGAAAGAATTCGCGGGAATGTTGAGAAGTGCAACCAATTCAACTTTTACTTGACGATTAGTCTTGGTGTTACAAGCACCAGGGAAAAAGAGTATGAAAAATATTTGGAACTCGTGGCAGATGCAGATCGGGCCCTTTACTATTCGAAAAACAACGGTCGGAATCAAGTCACACTGTACAACCCAAAGGACGAATAATGCGTTATTTTCTTTTTCTGTTTTTTTTATTAGCTGCAAGCATTGGACTGTCAAATGATTACAGTTTTACAATAACAGGCGAATTACCAGTTGCAAAACTGTCTCTCCCTTCTGATATTTTTACCTTTGAGGGCGATGTTGATTATCAAACGCAAAAAAGAAGAATAAATCTCAATGTATCTCCTCAAATCACAACACTGGCATTAAATGTACCGTCAAAAGAGAAGGAGATTGTATATCATCACAGCAAAAAAATCAATCTTATTGAAATCATTGATGATCCTCCGGAAAAACTCAAAGAAGTCAAATCCTTTTTCGACCTGGAAAATTTCAAATTAGTTCATAAACCATTGAAATTAGCTCTCGTGGATCAAAAAACAGGTGGGATTTCAGTAGATTTGGTTAAAAGAAATGAAATGGAGATACCGGATATTACTTACAATTCAAAAAGTAGAACCTATCAGATTCCTCCTCCACCGATCAGTGACCCCGTAACATTGGGCGAAGAACGTGTGTTTCTTCAAGAAGGTATCGGATATGACCCGTTAAAGGTCTCCTCAGATTATCAGTCAAGAATCTACATCGGCACTGTTGATTTGGAGCAGTATCGGATTGGATTTTCTAATTCTTTTCTGGATGCCCTCATTTCCAATGATAAAAACCGTCTTTTCTTCAAAAATGACTCTCTATTTATCGGTGCAGAGGCTTCTTTGGATGAAATGACTGCTATCGCTTATTTTCCGAACTTTGAATTTAAAGCGGAGTTGTTTGACGAAACCTTTGTACTGAGAACGGTTTCATCAGTTGAGAGCATAAAATCTTTCGACTTTGGTATAGCCTTGATGAACACAACACCTCTTCCAATCATCAATTGGTATACAAAAGGAATGACAGACCTTTTTTCAATCGGCGTAGATGTCTTTTCAAAAAGTTCGTACGGAGTGGGTATCCGATTAAAAAATGACCCGTTTGTGATTCGCGGAGGCACCGGTTATGATTTTTCCAACCAGGCTTTTCACGCCCTGATTGATGGACGATACAACTTTAATCAGGGTCTTGTAAATGCCGCCATTTCCTATAACAAGGGAATTTCACTGGGATTGGGCGCAGAATATAAATTGATTAGCAACAATCCCTTTTCATTGAACATTTGTGGTAATATAGACTACAATAAAGACTGGCTTTTTTCCGCGGGGACCAAAATCCGTATTGGAGATTTTGATTTAGCAGCCAGAGTAAAATTCGTTACCGGAGGTTTATCTGTTGATGTTGAAGCCGGATACTCGTTCTAAAAGAATTCTTGAATACGACTTATACGTAAAGATGCCTGTTAAAGAGGCTCATTTGCTGGGTTATTTGTCAGAATCCTATGATAATGTTATGAATATCAGACACGCTGGCGTTGATGATGGTACGGTAAAGGTAATCGTTCCGGCTGATCTCTTTGGTGAAGTCATGGAAATGCTCGAACTGTTAAAAGATGAAATCGACCTGGAAGTGGTGAGATATGAGCCGAATCCGGGACATCCTTAGTCTTCCGTCCCCAAGGGAACATTACCCTTCAATTTACGACATTGACTTTCAGAGACTAAAAAGATTGGGTATTAAAACCCTGCTGTTTGATTACGATAACACCCTGGCCCCATGGAAAAGTATTAGCGTGGGAAAACAAACGATTGAACTGTTTGAAAGATTGCTTAACAACCGGTTCAAAGTATGTGTTGTCACAAATGCCCCGGCAAATCGAGCTGGTGATCTTCTGGATTATTTTGGAGGAAGAGTGCCCATTTTTGGCCAGATGAAAAAACCCGGAATCAAAAAATTGTCAAAGGTACTGGAATTCTTGCATTCAAAGCCCGAAGAAACAGCCTTGACAGGCGATCTTTTTTTTACAGACATCATTGCCGGTAACAGAATGAAGATGTATACTATCCTTGTCAACCCTTACTCTCATTATACAAAAGAGGTATCCGATTTTATTGGAAAAGCTGCATATAAAATGACCCGATGGAGTTATCTGCTGTATTTTTACACGGTGGGATGGTTTTTCAGACTTTCTCATTTGATTATTCCCCAGCTAAGAGTGGAGAAATGGCAGGATGTTGATTTCGACATATTTTGGGAACAAGGCTACAGAAATATCATCTTTGATATGGACAACACCCTGGCGCGTTGGAAAGAAAAGAATATCCCGACAGATGCCGTGGAAAAGATGAAGGAACTACTTTCAAATGGGTATAAGCTGGTTATCATGTCTAATACCAGCCACATTCAGCGTTTAGAAACAATCAGGCAAAAGATTGGACCCGGCATGAAAGCCTACGGAAAGTTGCGAAAACCCTTTTTATCCAAAGCAAGGGCCATCATGAAAAGAGAAAATCTTAAAGGCTCGGAAACACTGTTTATTGGTGACCAGCTTTTCACAGATATCTTAACCGGTAACCTGTTAAAAACCTATACCATTAAAGTAGAGCCCCTCGATTTGGAACATGAATTTCCTGTCACAAAATTTCTGAGAAAACTGGAAAGACTTTTTGATAGAAAAAAATCAGTCAATAAAAAAAGCGAAGAAGATAAGGAGTTGTAAAAATGAAATGTCCAGGTTGCGGTGTTGAGCTTCAAAGTACGGACCCAAATCAAATCGGTTATATCCCTGAAAGTTCTCTTTTGGAGAGAAGTGAACCTCTTTGTAAGCGGTGTTATCGGATCAAGCATTACTCAGAGAATATCACCCCTGAAGTTGTTCATTATTCATTATCGGACTTGAAAGTCATTTCCAGCGAATGTAATACGACATTTGTAGTGGTTGATTTGCTTGATATAGAGGGAACTTGGAGTGAAGAAATCAGAAGTGCAGTAAAAGGTGAGCTTTTTGTCATATTAAACAAATTCGATCTCATCCCCAAACACATCTCAGCCAAACAGGTTGTGGATTGGTTTTCACTTGAATATAACGTTCCTCAAAAAAACCTGCAAACGGTGAGCAGCGTCAATAACTTTGGCTTGAGATCATTAACAGAAAAAATCAATCATATAAAAAAATGTTGTTTTACCGGGGCAACCAATGCCGGAAAATCCACATTGCTCAATAAAATAATTTCAAAAGAGGGTCACAGCGAGTCCACAGCAAGCCCATTCTCCGGAACCACCCTGGGAAAGGTAAAAAGGACTCTAAATTCAGGAACTACCATCATAGATACACCGGGAATAGAAGTAAAAAGCAGAATGATGGAATTTATTCCTCCTGAAGAAAGGCACTTAATTTTCAGTACAAAAAAGTTAACCAGAAAAACTTACAAACCCCAACCGGGGCGAAGCATCTTTTTTGGCGGTTTATGTCGAATTGATATTTTAAATAACGCCCGGGAAGGTTATGATCCAATCTTTCAATTATTCTCAGGACACAATATCGTCTACCATGTCACCAGCCATCAAAAGGCGGAAGAATTTCATAAAAGGCAATTCGGGAAACTTCTGAAACCTCCGTTTTCGCCCATATCTTATGAGTCAATCCCCTGGACATCCAACAATTTGATAATCCACGAAGGAAAGGACCTGGCCATCGCAGGTCTTGGTTGGATTAATGTTAAAAGGGGACCTCTTGAAATTCGTATTACCATTCCTGATGGCATAAGATATCGGGAAAGGTCCGCCCTTTTTATCAGAAAACGTTAAAGAGATTTTTTTTTATGCCGATAATTATCAGTAACTCCTATATCAGATTCCAGGGAGGGGATCTTATGGGTTTTAATATCGATAGAATCGAATCGACAAATTCAGTCAGGCCAACTTTTAGAAACGATGTGGCAGATCGTGATCAGACACGAACACGAGAAGCAGAAAAGGTTTCTGAAAACGGAAAAGTGTCAAACAGGAACGTAGAACAAGCAGTTGAAGAATTCGAAAAAGGTATTGAAATACTGAAAGATATTCAAATGGGAGATCTAAAAATCGAATTCGACAAAGAAGCTGCTATGAAAGTTGTTCGTATTGTTGACCACAAAACCGGTGAAGTATTGAAAGAAATACCCCCTAAAGAAATCGTTGAACTGGCTAAAAGTCTCAACGAAATGCTGGGTATTCTTTTTGACAAGATGGCCTGAAGAGAAAATCTTTGTTTAATTTAATAAGAAGGTGAAAATATGTCAACCGATTATCTTTCTTATCTGAGTGATTCTCAGCAAAATCGGATGCATTATGCAGGTGCTGCAAGCGGTTTGGACATCAATTCCATGATTGATGCGGAAATGACAAAAGCTTCAGAACCTGTTACGAAGCTGCAAGAAAAACAACAAACTTTAACCAATCGCCAGACAGCTTTGCAAAATGTATCAGACAGGCTTGATGAATTCAGGACCTTTGTCAACGACTGGAAGCTACAATCCAATTTTTTCCACAATGATGCTACGTCTTCAGATGAAAGCATACTAACCGTCACAACGTCCGGATCGATTAGGGACACTACATTTGACGTAACGGTGGACAGCCTGGCAAAAAATCAATCTTATTTTTCCACTTCAGCCGTCACAGCTGAAACAACCACCCGCCTGGAAAATCTGGGTGGAACCGGAAACGGTATCGCCGGACCCGGTACTCTTTCCATCAATGTCAACGGAACCAGCTACGAAGTGGATTATTATGAGGGCAACACGTTAGAAGAGATAACCGATCAAATAGAAAGCCTGGATGACAACCTTCAGGTATATGCCGTTAATTCCAGTGATGGCTTGAAATTATTCTTTTCCGGAGTGGATGCCGGTGTGAATTTGCAAATGAGTGATTCGGGAACGTTGCTGGAATCACTGAATATGACCGAATCGCATAAATCCGGTGGTTTTGTTTTAGGTGATCCTGAGGCGACAATGGATACCTTTGGGATTGATAGTGGAGCACAAACATTGACCATCAATGTTGATGGCACCAATTATACTCTTGATTATAATGCAGCAACAGATGATTTTGATTCTTGGATCACGGCTCTTTATGCTGATTCAAGTTATGATACGCTTTTTGAAAAAGTCAGTCTCTATTATGGCTCCAACGGACAAACCGGTGATGATGAAGCCATGAAGTTGTTTATCAACTCGAAAAACCCCGAAAGTGAAGTAACTGTATCAGATTCAGGGAATATGCTGGAGATGATGCGCTTTTTTGAATCCTATGCTTCGGCTGAAAGGGTCACGGGAGCTTCAACGGATATGCTGGATACTGTTGGCGTGTCTGATAGCGGAGACCTTGTATTTACGGTAGATGGTTCGGAATATACAATCGGTTATGATGTTACAACTGATGATCTTGCCACTGTAGTTTCTGCCATAAATGGTGCAGGTCTTAGTGCTAAAGTTTCGGCCAATATCGTTGAAGCCGGTGGTGAGCTTCAATTGGTCTTTTCGGCCAAAGACAACACCACAACTTTTGAAGTCTCCGACACCGGGAGTCTGCTAAGAGACATGAACATGACCGAAGAATTTGAATCCACCAGCGCAGTCACCGGTGCGGATACTGATTACCTGGCAGATTTTGGAACCACAGAAGACTCCGGTACGATCTCTATCAATATCGATGGCAGTTATCGTTATGTGAATTACGATGCCTCGGCAACCGGAGACACCCTTGCGCAATTGGTTAGCA
>CAZRYM010000011.1:0-41795 GCA_964604305.1 uncultured Thermotogaceae bacterium
TCTCATACGATTGAGAATCTGATTTTTATACCGTATTTTAACATATGATGCCTTCAAACGACAATGCAACCCTATCACCAAATGTAAGTTCAATTTGAGTGGAAAAAAATTGCATAATGTAAAGGTACCCACAATGAAGTGAACTCCTAGAAGAGGAATGAATATGATTGTTTTCCAAAATCTGTAGGGGCAACCCTCGTGGTTGCCCTATTAAAAAACATTGTTTTTCGGATTTTAAGATACTATCGAAAAGAGTCAAAAAATAAAGAAAGGGGGCGATTTTATGTTATAATTAGGAATAATATGGGGAGAAGGTGGATATATTGCCTTTACAAAGTATGACGGGTTATGCCAGGTTAATAAAGACTTCCAAGCTCGCGCAATATCAAATCGAAATGAGATCTGTAAATTCTAAGAATTTAAATCTGAATATTCGATTGCCAAGGTTATATGCTTTTTTGGAATCAGAGATTCATAAGCTGTTGTCTCAAGTGATTAAAAGAGGTAAGGTTGATTTTTCGATCAACATCAAGATAATGTCTGATGAGTTGAGTTCAATTGATATCAATGAGGAATTGGCAAGGGATTATTACTATTCTCTAGACGAATTGAGAAAAAGTGTTGGTATAAGTGAACCGCTTCCTTTTGAAGTGATTCTATCCAATCAAGATATTGTTACTCAATCTTTTAATGAAGACACTGAAAAACTTATTTTGAAGGATCTGCGACCTGTCGTTCAGGATGCTTTGGAGCAACTGAAGCATATGAGGTTAAATGAAGGTCAAAATCTTGAAAAAGAACTTCTGGACTATCTTGGTGAAATACAACAAATCAATTTGAAGATTGAAAAAGAAGCGGGTGGGTTGAAACAGTATTACAGAGAGCGATTAAGAGAAAATCTGGAAGAGATTCTTCTGGAAATTGATAAAAATTATGCTGAGGAAAGACTGGAATATGAGCTCGCCCTTCTTGCGGAAAAAGCGGATATAAACGAGGAAATCGATAGAATTAACAGTCATTGTTTACAGATGATTAACCTGGTCCAATCATGCCACGAAAATGATACAGTTGGAACAAAACTTGTTTTCTATTGTCAAGAACTTGGACGGGAGTTCAACACAATCGGATCGAAAAACAGGTTGAAGTCCATTTCAAATCTTGTCATTGATGCCAAATCGATAGTGAACAGCATCAAAGAACAGGTTTACAATATTCAGTAGAAAAGTGAACCGGAGGTGTTTGAATGTACGGGATCATCAACATAGGTTTCGGCAATATTATCGTAGGAGACCGTGTTATAGCAATCGTAAATCCAGAATCGGCTCCAATGAAAAGATTGAAAGAACAGGCTAAAACCGATGGAAAGCTCATCGATGCAACGTACGGAAGAAAAACAAGGGCGATTGTCGTAACAGATTCCAATCATGTTATACTAAGTGCGATTCAACCCGAAACGATAGCCTTAAGATTTAAACAGGGGTTTGAAGACCTTGAAAAGATTGTGAACGACATTAGAATTACTCAAAATTAGCGAAAAGGAATCAATATGGACAATGGTCTGCTGTTTGTTGTAACCGGACCTTCCGGTGCTGGAAAAACGACTTTGATTAAGCATTTGATCGAGAAGAATCCTGAACTGCATTTTTCTGTTTCCTTTACCACTCGACCTGCAAGAGCAAATGAAGTGGATGGAAGAGATTATCGATTTGTGAGTGAAGAGAGTTTTTTTGATAGAGTGACTTCCAATGATCTTCTTGAGTACGCCAATGTGCATGGTTATTATTACGGAACGTCCAAGAAATATGTGGAAAGCCAATTAACAAAGTCTAATATTTTACTTGATATAGATGTGCAAGGGGCATTAAATGTCAAGAAGGTCATGCCTGATTCAGCGGTCTGCTTTATCGCCCCGCCGGGGTATGATGAACTAAAAAAAAGATTGATAAAGCGAGCGACAGAATCAGAAGTTGATCTGAAGAAAAGATTGGATGATGCCGTTGATGAATTAAAGATAATTGACCGATTTGATTATCTGGTGATTAATTCTGAAAGTAATAAGGCTTCCAGGGAATTAATGTGTATATATGCAGCAGAGAATTTGAGAGTACACAGACAAATTGACATGATTAAAGTATTCAAGAATATTAAAAAAGGAGGTTTTTAAATGTCAAAGATTGGATTTAATTACGATGATTTAATGGAAAAAATTCCTTACAAATATGCTATTCCGGTTTTAATAGGAAAACGTGCAGAAAGATTGAAAGAGGAGAAATTACTCAGAGAAAATCACGCTGAACTGGCTGAATTAATCAGTGAAGCTGCCCAAGAGCTATCTGAAGGCAAAATTAAAATGAAAAATGAAGATATGATGAAACTTCTCAAGCCTGAAGTGAAGTAAAGAGGGTGAAGTTGCATAAAAAGACCATTGGTTTTGTCTTACTTATAAATCTTATAACCGGTTTATTTTCTTTTTCTTTGACTGTGTTTCCCGAAAAAAAAGATACCGGTTTTTATTTATACTGTGTGATTGATGCGGATGATTCAACAATAGTAAACTCCAACGTTTTTGTCACAGGTAAAGATTTATTTTTTGAGCTTGATTCGTTTACAGCAGGTTCAAAGATATTTTCCGGTGCATTTATTCCAATGAAGGAAATAATCGATTTTTTTCAGTACGATTTAAATGTTCAAATTCAGACTTTACAAGGGTATAAAGCCTTTAGGGAAAAGCTTTTGGGAATAAATGGTATTCTCTTGCCTTTGAATCCACCAAAAATTCCATATAAAGAAGTGCATATATCCAATCATCATGTTTTGCCTGGAGAGTACCTGTATAAGTTGGCTGAGCAGTATGATGTTGACAGAGCAGATTTGGAGATCCTAAATAATGATAAAGTCAGAGATGTACATGCCGTGGATGAACTGAAAATCGGAGCTGTTTTTTTTGAAGATGGCCCTTATGAGATTAATATTTCCCTGGATCGTTGTGTTTTGACTTTGTTATATGAAGAGCATGAAATTCTCTCTTTTCCGGTTGCTGTAGGGAGAGGGAATAGTACTCCCCCCGGAATTTATTACATCAAACGAATGGTCCGGGACCCCGCTCTGTATTGGGAGGGGGAGTATATTCAGCCTTTGGCACCAATTAACGGCCTAGGTAAATGGTGGTTGGAATTAAGCAATCCCCAGTATGGAATTCACGGTACCAATAAACCATGGGAGATCGGTAAAAGAATTTCACACGGCTGCATTAGGATGTTTAACGAGGATGTTTCTTTGCTTCAAAGTTTGGTTCCCATTGGAGCTCGTGTCATTATAAAATAGGCTTTTTATTTAAAAAAGTGTATAATTTCCAAGGTTAAATAAGAGGAGCTGTTTTTTATTAGGAAAAAGATCCTTGTTGTTGATGATTCGCCTGTGACACTACTGATATTGAGAAAATATCTGGAAGAAGAATATGAAGTCATTAATGCTCAAAATGCTCAAGATGCGATACAAAAGATAGAAGAGCATTGTCCTGACTTGTTTATACTCGATATCATGATGCCGGGTATGGATGGTTTTGCCCTTTGTGACATGATAAAAAAACGGGAAAAGGATGTTTTTATCCCCATTATAATTATCAGTGCTCTTGAAGACAATGAATCAAAACTGAAAGGGTTGGAAGCTGGTGCTGATGAGTTTATCACCAAACCGGTGAATCAATTTGAATTAAACATGCGCGTTAAAACCCTTTTAAAAATCAAGGATTTGTATGACAAGCTAAATGAGAGTGAGAAGCTTTTTAAAGCTGTTTTCAACAATATCAACAGTGGAATAACCCTTTTGGATAAATCAGGACAAAGACTTGAAGTCAATGATAAGGCTGTTGAAATGTTGGGTTATTCAAAAGAAGAGCTTAAGACAAAAGATGATAAATCTGAACAAATTTTTGATTTTAAAAAGGCTAAGGATGTTTTTCAGGAAATCGCTTCCGGGGCAATAAATGAACATGTAAGAGAAAGTCAAATTTCACGAAAAGACGGGTCTCAATTTTGGGCCAGGCATTCCCTGACTTCCATAAAGGATAAAGAGGGTTTTCCTGAGATAATCGTCAGTATGTTCACAGATATCACTGAAACGAAGGTAGCACAAAGTCGACTTGCCAATTATGCGGCTCTTTTAAAAAAGCTTATCGAAGCGATTCCAATGCCAATGTATGTGAAAGATATTGATGGTGTGTTTATCGAATGTAATGAAAGATTTTGCAACCTTTCAGGTTACAAACGTGAAGATATCATCGGAAACAAATTACATTCTTTTTTTGATAAACATGCAGTGAGAGAGATAAAAAAAGCAGAAATGCAGCTCTTAAAAACTGGCGGACATAAAGAGTTTGAGTTACGTTTGACAGATGCAAAGGGTCTTGAAAAGGATTTTGCCTTTTATAAAGAAACTTTTACAACCGGAAGTGAAATCGCAGGCCTCATCTGTATCATGGTGGATATAACTACCAAAAACCTCTTGGAGGAGCAGTTAAGGAAGGCTAATGAGATTCTCAGGGAACAGGCGATCAGAGATGGATTGACAGGTTTGTACAATCATAAAAAAAGCCTGGATTTGCTTGAAGAAGAAATCAAAAGGGCAAAAAGATATGCCAATCCATTATCCGTACTGATGTTGGATATCGATTACTTTAAAAAGGTGAATGATAATTACGGTCATCAAACGGGAGACAATGTTCTCATAAAAGTTTCCGAGATTATTCAGGAGAATACCAGAGAAACCGATATCTCCGGGAGATACGGAGGAGAGGAATTTCTGATTATCTTTCCCCAAACAACCTGTGATGAGGCTTTGAATACTGCAAAAAGAATAAACCAAGCCTTAAAGGAACACGTCTTCAATGAGGGATTTAAATTAACAATAAGCGGGGGTCTGTCTCAATGGCATGATGAAAGCGCTGCACAGTTGATTAAGAAGGCAGATGAACTTTTATACAAAGCAAAAAATGGCGGTAGAGACAGAATTGAATCAGAAAAAACTCCCCGCACCTCTTGACATTTTAAATCAACCAGCGTATCGGAAAATAACCCCCTTGTTAAACACTTTGCACTTTCTTGTAATTCTTGTGCTTTTCATTGAGTCCTTTAATTATAAGCTAATCTTATACCTTCTTCACATAAAACACCGGAGATTTTTTCCTGCCAATGATCTGATTTCCAGGTTCCCAAGGCAGTATGTGTTATAAAATAACTTTGCGGGATGGGGTGGGTTCCTAAAACAACCTTCATTCCATACTTTTCTTCAATAAATCGTTTGAAATAGTCGATGTTTTTGCATGGTGGATAACCAACCAATAAACCGGTAGCAAAATGAATGACATCAACGCCATTCTTTTTCATCTCTGCAGGTACATACTCTATGTTTCCACCGGGGCACCCCCCACAAGTTGTATAAGCTCCTGTTTCAACTTCCATTCCCTTGTAAATACTGAAAGCTCCTTCTCTTTTTTGCAGTGCTCGAAAGCATTTACCACCACCACAGGTGTGGTATCGATTACAAATGACAATGCCAATCTTAACTTTTTCCATTTTTTCATCCCCCATAAAAATTTTTTTTGAAACTAAGAGTTCGTATACCGAATTATATCATTCTTTATTCTAATTTCCATTCAAAGGAACCCGTTTGTTGGGATTCTATTCTGATGGTATCCCCTGATTGTAAAATGCCAACGCCTTCAGGCGTGCCTGTATAGATAAGATCTCCGGGGAGTAATTGCCAGTAGGTTGAAATTTCTTTTAAAATCTCTTCAAATGAGAAGATCATGTCTGAGACTTTTCCATGCTGTCTTTTTTCATTGTTGACATAACAGGAAAATTCAAAATCTTCTATTTCCGTTATTTTTTTAACAGGAATCATTAAGCCAAGGGGAGAACTGTTATCAAATGCCTTTGATTTCTCCCAAGGCAGTCCCTTTGCTTTCAATTGATTTTGTAATTGGCGAAGCGTGAGATCCAGCCCAAGTGTGAATGCGTGAATAAACTCATCTGCGTTGTTGCCTTCTTTGAAGTAACCTGCTTTGCCTACTAAAAGAACCAACTCAGCTTCGAAATGAACTTCGAAGTTTCCAACAACTTTTTTGATTGTTTGGGTTTGCGGATTTACAATACAAGTGGCTGGTTTCAAAAAGATAACCGGATTTTTAGGGACTTGGTTCTTCAACTCTTTAGCATGGTTAATATAGTTACGTCCCACACAAAAAATCCTGTTAAAATGATATTGTTCACTCTTCATGAGCTATTCCTTCAGGGATGGTTATGGCAAATCTACATTTGTCACTTCCCGTTAAACAGCTTTCGAGTAATTCCACTTGTAATTCTTGTCCAAAGATGTATTCAAACGGTGTCTTAGCAAAACCACCACTGCAATAGCACCAGTCCGGATCAATATCTGAAACATTATGCAACAGATGATTTCTGATAAAAGGACAATGACAGGCCATGTATTTTTTTTGAGTTTCTTCTGTTGCTTTAATGTATTGAAAGGGGTTGTATGGGATTTTTGTAATGAAAATCCTGTTATTTTCTCTTCTCCCTGCCAGTATTTCCTGATTTGATTGCACATATTCAACCACTTCCGGTGTTATCACTTGTTCGAACCAAACCGTATTCTCTTCAGCGTGTTTCTTCAGCGTTTTAATTGCCCTCGTATGTTTTCCTCTGAGATACTCATCGATTGAATCTGAGTTCAAAAAATGTCTCTTTTCCTCTTCGAAGCTTTCCAAGGGTATTTGATGATTATTGCCCGCCAATACCCATCTGGATTCTTCAGCTGTCAAAAGGGATTTTAAATCAGTCATGAATTGCTTGACAAATTCAGGATATTTTCCCGGAGAACTCCCTATAGGCAGTATCTTAATTCTTTTGGTCATATCCTCATTCATGCCTTTTTTTTCTGTCATCAACTCAAATCTCTTCAGGATGTTTTCGATAACTCCTGAGACCCCCAACAGCTGAGTAAAGTATATGTATATGTTGTTGTTTTTTTGATTGAGGAAATACCTCGCCAGAAAGATAATGGTTTTGAATGTGTTTTCCCCTTTGGATATTAACAAATCCATATAAGCCTGTATGTCATCAGAATTGCATGATGATAAATCAGTGCCATTTTCGTTTAAAAAAGACTCTAACAGTTCAATTTCTTTGATTGCAAATACAATTTGTTCGTTGTTAAATCCCCTTTCAATTAAATAAGCAGTAAAACTATTCTTTTCCATAATGGCCTCCTATAATGCTTTTGAAGCAGCTTGATTGACCACAAACAATATCTAACTCCGTTTTGTTTACAGAAAATAATTGACCCCGTTTTTAAAAATATCCTGTGTTTCTATTCCGGGAACGTTTTTGTATAGTTTTTTATGAACTCTTTCGTTGTGTCCCATTTTTCCCAAAACTCTTCCATCCGGGCTTGTGATGCCTTCTATGGCTCCGATTGAACCATTTGGATTTGAGGGTCCAAATGGCTCAATCTTTCCTTCTTGTGTGCAATAGCAGGTAGCGATTTGATCGTCAGTTGCTAAAAGTTCCAGTATGCTTTGACTACAGAAAAACCGGCCTTCAGTGTGGGAAAGAGGAACTTTATATGTTCTGTCCAACTGGTCGCAACTGAACCAGGGTGATTTGACTGAGACCACTTTTGTGTCAGCAATAGTTGAAATATGTCTTCCGATGTGATTGTAAGTAAGTGTAGGTAGATTTTCTTCCGGATGTCGGAATTCACCAAAGGGGAGAAGCCCCAATCTTAATAATGCTTGAAAACCATTACAGATACCCAGTATTAGTCCGTCTCTTTGTTCCAGTAAATTTGTGATGGCTTTATGTATGTTTTTGTGTCTGAAAGCTGCTGCAATAAATTTTCCGGAACCATCCGGTTCATCCCCTGCACTAAAACCACCGGGTATCATTAAGATTTGACTTCTTGAGATCTCTTGGGCAAAGACTTCAGAAGACAAGTCAATGTCAGAGGAAGTTATATTTTTGAAAATTCTGACCTGACACTGCCCACCGGCTTGCTCAAAGGCTCTTTGTGTATCATATTCGCAATTCGTGCCTGGAAAAACCGGGATAAAAACCTGTGGTTTTTGACCTTTCAGAATATTGAAATTTCTTTTTGTTATCGCTTCTGTTGGGTGTGTTTTCTTTTCAACATAAATGTTGGGATTAGTTTGTGTGTTTTCTTTTAGAGGGAAAATATCCTCAAGGGGTTTCATCCATTTTTCTTCAACAATCGAGAGGGGGATTGTTTTGTCGCCAATCTGTAAACAGTTGCTATTATTGGTGTTTCCAATATATTTTCCCCCAAGCTCTTCCAATGTTTTTTTGACGTTTTCATCACATTCTATTAAAATAGAACCCGGTAAACTGTTGAATAAATCCTCAGTATTTTCATTGTCAATTTCGATACCTATCTGATTACCAAATGATCGCAGACACAGATTGGATAGAATTCCTGATCGGTCAACCGCAGAAGATGATCTTATTTTTCCCTCACAGATTAATTTGTGGACAAGCTGATAGTTTTCTTTAAGTTTTTTGAAATCAGGAATGAGATCCTGATCATGTGGTGTTTTTAAATAGACAAGATAACTGTTTTGATGTTTTAGTTCGTTGGTACAAAGGGTTTCCTCATTGGTGAGACCCACTGCAAAACTGATTAAAGTAGGTGGGACATCGATGTCTTCAAAGGAACCCGACATGCTATCTTTACCTCCGATAGCTGCATATCCCAGTTCTTTTTGTGCTTTATAGGCACCTAAAAGTGCTGAAAATGGTTTCCCCCACCTTTTTGGTTCGTCTCTAAGGGCTTCAAAATACTCTTGAAGGCTTAACCATATTTTCTCCGGGTCAGCTCCTGCTGCAATCAATCTGCTACATGAGAGGATGATATTGAATAGCCCCCCGTGAAATGGACTCCACTGCGTGAGATAGGGGTCAAATCCATGAGCCATTAAACTGATGGTAGAAGTTGACGTGTTCTGTGTTGGAATATAGGATGCCATTACTTCAGCGGGAGTTTTTAAAGACTTCCCACCAAATGGAAAAAGGGCAGAAGAAGAACCGATTGTACTGTCAAATCGTTGAACCAATCCCATTTGACTACAGGTGTTTAAATCAGATATTTGTTTCGTAATCCGTTCTAATTGATCCGGTGTCTCTGAGGTGGTTCGGATAAGCGTTGTCATGTTCTCAGGAGCTGTTACAAATACTTCTTGACTTTGTATGGCTCCGTTAGTATTGAGAAATTCTCTGGATAAATCAACAATCGTTTGAGATTGCCATTGCATCTTGAGTCTGTTTGTATTGGTAACATTGGCAACCGGCGTGCATTTTAAGTTTTCTTCTTTACTCAACTTTTTAAACAAGTCATAATCGCTGTATGAGATAACAACGGCCATTCTTTCCTGAGATTCGGATATCGCCAGTTCGGTTCCGTCAAGTCCTGCATATTTTTTTTCAACGGCGTCTAAATTAATATCCAATCCATCTGCTAATTCACCGATGGCAACACACACACCGCCAGCACCAAAATCGTTACACTTTTTAATTCTTCTTGAGATTTCCGGATTTCTAAACAGTCTTTGCAGTTTTCTTTCCGTTGGCGGATTTCCTTTTTGAACTTCAGCGCCACACTTTTCAATCGACTGTGTTTCATGGCTTTTTGACGATCCGGTTGCCCCGCCGCAGCCATCTCTTCCTGTATCTCCGCCTATAAGAAGAATTAGATCGCCTTCTTCCGGGTTTTTCCGTTTGACATTTTCCGAAGGGACAGCTCCAATTACAGCCCCGCATTCAAGACGTTTGGCGATGTAACCCGGGTGATAATATTCTTTCACCAATCCGGTGGCTATTCCGATTTGATTTCCATAAGAACTGAACCCATGAGCAGCTTCAGTTGTAATTTTTCTTTGAGGCAATTTCCCTTCCAAGGTATTATCAATGGACTGTCTTGGGTCACCGCTTCCGGAAACTCTCATGGATTGATAAACATATGCCCTCCCGGATAAGGGGTCTCTAATCGCTCCGCCCAGACAAGTGGCTGCTCCTCCGAAGGGTTCGATTTCTGTGGGGTGATTGTGAGTTTCGTTTTTGAACAAGAGATTATACGGGATCTTTCCTATTGGTGTTTCCACATCAATTTCTATTGTACAGGCGTTTATTTCTTCCGATTCGACTAATTCGTTTAATCGGTTTTCTCGCCTTTGTCTCTTCATTTGCAAAGTTGCCATGTCCATCAGTGTTAATGGCCGATTGTCACCGTAATATTCTTCGAAATCCCGTTTAAATTCCTGGAAAGTGTTTTTTAAGAAATCGGTTGCTTTTGTGTCTTCAAACCCGATTGATTTGAGAATGGTAGAAAATGTGGTATGTCTGCAATGATCAGACCAGTAAGTATCAATAACTTTTATTTCGGTGATGGTCGGGTCTCTGTTTTCCTTTCGAAAATACTTTTGGCAAAGGGTCAAGTCTTCCATTGACATAGCCAGTTGTTTGTCCGAGTGAAAGGATTTGAGAGAATATTGATCCATTTTTATAAACCCGATCAATCTTTGGACTTCAGATGGAACTTGAGTTGATATTGCCAAGTTACTTAGCCTTTGAAAGCTTGCCGCTCTGGAATCAACGGGATTAATGATATAACGTTGGATCTTCTCTTTGTCTTCCTCATTAATTGGTCCAAAGAGTTCGTAGATTTTCGCGGTTCTTACCACAGGTTTAGATTGACTTATCAAAATGCGAATACATTGTTCCGTTGAATCCGCTCTTTGATCGTATTGACCGGGTAAGTATTCTGAACCAAATGAAAAATTTCCTTTTTCCATTTCTTTTGTGGTTTTGATATAATCATTATTAGAATCTTCAGACAGATCGTCTGTATAAACTTGATCGACAACCGGATCGGAAAGGATAAGGTTGATCACTGAAAGAAGCTGTTCATTTTCTAAACCGTCAATATCGTATCGGTTAAGGATGTTGAGATCTTCCAATTTGTCTACTGAAAGATGACTCCTGATATCGTCTAAAAGATGTTTGGCTTCTACGTCAAATCCCGACTTCTTTTTCACAAAAACACGTAAAATAGAACTCATTTATTTTCTCCCAGATCGAACCTTTTATAGATGGCATTAACGTTTTGAAGATAATGATCGGGTTTAAAGATTTCATGGATTTCTGCGGGGCTTAGTAAACATGAAATTTCTTGATTGTCTAAAACGGCTGCCTTAAAATCATTCTTTGAATTCCAACATGACAAGGCTTCTTTTTGTACGATTTTATAAGCCTCTTCTCTGCTGACTCCCTTTTCAATAAGAGCTAGCATGACGCGTTGTGAATAAACAAGGTTGTATGATTGTTCAAAATTTTTCAGCATGTTTTCTTCATTGACAACAAGTGAGTCCATCATCCAAATGACTTTGTCCAGCATGTAATAGGCAATCAAACAGGAGTCAGGAATGATGACCCTTTCTATCGAAGAGTGTGAAATATCTCTTTCATGCCAAAGGGCGATGTTTTCCATTGAAGCATCAGCGTTACTTCTCAGCAATCGGGACATTCCGCAGAGTCTTTCACTGATGATCGGGTTTTTCTTATGAGGCATCGCTGATGATCCCCTTTGACCCTTTCTGAAAGGTTCTTGGGCTTCCTGAACCTCTGATCTTTGAAGATGTCGAATCTCCAGGGCAATCCTTTCAATAGAAGTTCCCAATAATGCAAGGGAAAACAGGTATTGGGAGTGAACATCTCTGGGAATGACCTGTGTGGAACAATCACAAACACGTAAACCCAGTTTTGACAAAGCAGCTGCTTCAACTTCAGGAGTAATATTGGCATAATTTCCTACCGCTCCGGAGATCTTTCCCTGGGAGATTTGATTAAGTGCCTCTTCCAATCTCATCTGATTACGTTGGGCTTCACTTAAATAAGATAACCATTTTAGTCCGAAAGCGGTGGGTTCAGCATGTATGCCATGGGTTCTACCTAAAGTGACGGTGTTTTTGTACTTGCTTGCTCCTCTTTTTAAAACTTCAATAAACTGTTGATGTTTTTGGATAATAATTTTCAAAGCATCTCGCATTGCCATTGACCAGGCGGTATCCACCACGTCTGATGAGGTCATGCCCATATGAAAAAATCTCGCCTCGTCGCCCATTGTCTCCGTAATTGCCTTAATGAATGCGATGACATCATGTCTGGTTACTTCTTCTATTGAAAGTATCTTTTCGACATCAATACGGGCATTTTCTCTTATCTTTTCTGCAGTTCCTTCAGGAGCTTTGCCTGTTTCTTCAAATGTTTTGACAACTGATATTTCAACTTCCAGCCACCGGTTATACTGTGCTTCCAATTCCCATATTTCCTTTATCGGAGATAAGGAATATCTCTCAATCATTGCCATCCCCCTCAATTTCTAAAAATATACTTTCAAGTCATATCAGTTTGCAGAAGTACTTACCTTGGAATAATAACATAGAATTTTATTTAATAAAACTCTTGACAAATGATGTTAAATTATGTATATTTGTTTATTGAATGGAGAAAATAAAAAAGAACATCAAGTTCTATGATTGAGGTAGATGATGAAAAGATTTATTTGTAAGTCATGCTTCAAAAATTCCTTCTCTAGTTCTTCGGTACAGAATCAAAAAAGTCTCTCTTGTCCTTACTGTGGTAATAAGGAAATGGTTGAAATTCATCCCAATGTCAGAATCGGTGAATTGCTTTGCATTTTAGGGCTCATTGATGAAGAAAAACTTCGAGTTGCTTTAGAACGACAGCGTGTGATGAACGAGAAGATCGGAAGAATCTTTATTCTTTTGAATATGATTTCAGCAAGAGATCTCAACAGGGCACTTAGTATCCAATCACAAACGATGTAAGAGAGAAGAAAAAGACAACTGAATAAAGACTGCTGTTCACAGCTCTCAAAGAGGAAAAATAATTTACATAAGTTGAGGTAAAAATATGGTTTGCGAAATTATATGTGTGGGTACAGAATTGTTATTGGGTTCTGTGGTCAATACTAATGCTACGTTTATTGCAGAAAAATTATCAGGAATGGGTATTTCATTATACAGACAAACGGTTGTGGGTGATAATAAAAAAAGAATAAAGGATGCACTGGCAATAGCTTTCAAAACAGCAGAACTTGTTATTATGAGTGGTGGGCTGGGACCTACACAGGATGATTTGACAAAAGAGGCTGCTTGTGAATTTTTCGGGCAAGAAATGGTATTGCATGTTCCCTCACAAGAAAGAATCAAATCCTATTTCAAAGATAAACTCATCAGTAAATTTAATGAAAAACAAGCTATGTTTCCTTCCAATGCCATTGTGCTTGACAACGATCACGGAACAGCGCCGGGTGCAATTTTGGAAAAAGAAGGCAAACGAATCGTTCTGCTGCCCGGGCCTCCTAATGAGCTTCAACCCATGTTTGTGAAAGTCATTAATTACCTTTCTCAATTTCAGAAAGGAGTCTTTTTTTCTAAAGAGTTGAAATTATTTGGAATTGGAGAAAGTACAGTTGTTGAGATCATTGAGGACATTATTGAAAACCAAACTAATCCCACAATAGCCCCCTATGCAGGAGATGCTGAAGTAAAGTTAAGAATCACCGCTTCTGCTGATTCCACTGAGAAAGCAAAGGAGCTTATATTGCCCGTGGAAAAACAAATCAGAATCAAAGTTGGTGACTATATCTACGGAACAGACAACGATACCTTGGAGAAGGTGGCAGTTCAAAAGCTTATCGAAAAAAAACTAACCCTTTCCACAGCTGAATCATGCACCGGCGGGTTGTTGTCATCGTCAATTGTGGACGTACCCGGGGCTTCAAAAACCTTTTTGGGTGGTTTGGTCACCTATTCAAACGAAGAGAAGATTAACCGTCTTGACGTGGATAGAGAAATTCTGAAAAATCATGGTGCTGTCAGCTCTCAAACCGCTAAAGCCATGGCAAAAGGTGTTTGCAAATATTTAGGTACCAACATAGGAATTTCTACAACCGGAATCGCCGGTCCTACCGGTGGTACCAAAGAAAAACCAGTTGGAACTGTTTTTATAGGTCTTTGCTATAACGGAGAAGTCATTTCCAAAAGATTCCTTTTTAGAGGAAATCGAGCAAAAATTAGAATTCGAACCGTCAAGATGGCATTAAAGATGTTGATTGATTTGATTGAGAGCAAGCAATAACTGTTTAACTTCTATCCTTTTCTTTCTTTTTCTTTTGAATTAATTGTTGACTTGAGACAATATATAATGTTATAATGTGGTCTATAATGACGAAAAATGTTATTTTAGTTAACACGAAAGTGGGTAGATTATGGAATTAGGTAATAAAATCAGAAAGTTGAGGCTTTCTTTAGGATTAACCCAAGAGGAAGTGGCAGCAAGAGCCGATTTGGCAAGGAGCTTTATTTCTCAAGTGGAGACTGATAAAACCTCGCCCACCCTTGAAAATCTTGAGAGGATTATCAAGGCAGTAGGAAGTGATTTAAAGTCTTTTTTTTCAGATTACAAAACACAAAAAGTCCTTTATAAAAAGGATGAGAGAGTTCCGGTATATGATGAACCTGAAGGAATCACTTCTCAGATGCTGATGAATGAAGTGGAAGATAAGAAGATCGATTCTTTTATCGTTACCTTGGAGCCGGGATCTGAAACAGAAGCTGAAGATTTTCATGAGGGGGATGAATTCGGTTTTGTCCTGAAAGGGGAATGTACTCTTTTACTGGATGATAAACCCTATCATTTGGAAGAAGGCGACTGCTTTTATTATCAAGCTGACAAGGTTCATAAATTGGTAAATCACAACAAAGATACAAACGCAAAAATACTTTGGATAATGATAGATTGAAGATGAAAGGGGATGAAAGTGTTGAAGGCATTGGGAAGGCATCTTTTAGCTGAATTTTACGATTGTGATCAATCCGTTCTGGATAATGTGGAGTTTGTGGAAAATCAAATGAATTCAGCTGCAATTATTTCTGGAGCAACAGTAGTTAAATCGGGGTTTCATAGATTTTTACCCCATGGTGTAAGTGGAGTTGTAATCGTTTCAGAATCACATTTGACGATTCACACCTGGCCTGAATATGGATACGCAGCGGTGGATGTCTTCACATGCGGAGACCATGTAGATCCTTGGAAGGCTTTCGATCATCTGAAAACGGTCTTTGATTCAAAGCGAACGGTTACAGATGAGTTTAGAAGAGGTAATTACAAAGCCATTGGTATCGAGGAAAGTTCCCCTTTTAAGGTTGAGGCGATGTAATTAATGAGTGATGATAAGCGAGAGTTAGGGCAATACAATCATTTAAGATATGAAGAGTATTTTCAAGGTAATAATAATGGTTTTTTTATAAAAATAAAGGAATTTCTCTGTTCAAAACAAACAGCCTTCCAAAGAATAGATATATTTGATTCTTATGATTTGGGAAGGATATTTGCTCTTGATGGAATCACCCAGACAATAGAGAAATTTGAATTTATGTATCATGAGATGCTTGTTCATGTTGCGATGTTTTCACATGCCAAACCCGAAAGGGTTCTTATTATAGGTGGCGGTGATGGTGGGACGCTGCGTGAAGTATTAAGCCATTCGTGTGTCAAAGAAGTTCATATGTGCGAAATAGATGAAGAGGTTGTTGTCGCAGCAAAAAAATATCTCCCCACATTATCATATGCGATGGATGATGAAAGAGCAAAGATACTGTATCGAGACGGAGCAGCTTATGTCTCTGAGTTTGAAGACTATTTTGATGTGATCATCATAGATTCTACCGATCCAACAGCCGGTGAGGGAGGGAACTTATTCACCGTTGATTTTTACAAACGTTGTTATCGTTCACTCACAAAAGAGGGCTTGCTGGTGGCTCACAGCGAGAATCCGGTTTATGATACGAATTGGTTGAAAATGGCCTATTCGAGAATTAATCAGGCATTTGATCAATCACATTTGTATACGGGTTTTTCTCCCCAATATCCATCCGGCTTTTGGACTTATACAATGGGCACGAAAGGTAAAGACGCCATTGTAAAGGTAAGAAAAGATAAAAAACTGGAGGATAAATTAAAATATTATAATGAAAAAATACATCAGGCATGTTTTGTCCTTCCGAATTTTTTAAATGATATAATTAAGCGTTAACATAAAATATCGTTAAGAAAACAGAATTTACAGTTAGTGAAAAATCAGGGGGGATCACATGAAAAGGTTTATTTTGGTTATGGTGCTGATGGTATTGATCTGTTCTTCTATGTTTTCCATCAGCTGGAAATGGATACAGGAAGGGAACGAATTTCTGCTTTTGGGGATCAGTGGTAAGTCAGTTGAATTAGGTTTCAGAATTCGAGATTCCTGGTTGCCGGTTAAGTTTTATACTAATAACAATTACTTCCTTTTTTTTGTCGATGCAAATGAGGTTTTAAGGATTTACCAACTGAGGCCGTCTTCCGGATCATGCATCTTGAAATCAAGGTTGGATTATACCTTCAATCCCGAATGGGGAAGACCTTTAAGGATTGATAAGTATTCAGATGTATCAGAAAATGAAATTGGCATAATATTTGAGGATGATAAAACAAGAGTTTTTTCTTATGATGTTGAAAAATCTGTTATAGAGATGGTAAGAGAACATTATTAATAGTTTACAGCGGGCTTTTGTAATAATAAAAAAAACGCTCCTTTTATCAGGAGCGTTTTTTTATGTTCTATTTCTTAGTCTTCAGCCAGTTTCTTGTATTTGTTATATCTGAAGAGCATGTCTTTTTCAGCCTTTTTACTGAGCATTTCGGCTCTATCTGGGAATGTTTGCTTTAATGCTGAATATCTGATTTCGCCATCCAGGAATTCCTGGAACTTACCGTCAAGCTCTTTTGGACCATCGAGTTGGAACGGATTTTTATCCTGATCAGCAAGTCTTGGATCATACCTGTAGATCGGCCAGTATCCACAACTGGTTGCCTTTTTCTCTTCGGCAATGGTTGTGCCCATTCCTGTCTTGATCCCGTGATTGATACATGGGGTATAGGCGATAATGAGAGAAGGGCCGTGATATGCTTCAGCTTCTTTGATAGCTTTGAAGGTTTGATTCATATTGGCACCCAACGAAATCTGTGCAACGTAAACATACCCGTAGGTTGTGGCCATTAACCCCAGATCTTTCTTTCTAATCGGCTTTCCTGCTGCAGCAAATTTGGCTATTGCTCCGGTTGGAGTAGCCTTGGATGCCTGACCGCCGGTATTTGAGTAAACTTCTGTGTCCATAACAAGGACATTTACGTCTTCTCCTGAAGCGAGAACGTGATCCAGCCCACCGTATCCGATATCATAAGCCCATCCGTCTCCTCCGAAAATCCAGACTGATTTCTTTACAAAATAGTCTTTCAGTTCAAGGATGCTTTCCAGTGTGCATCTAATTTGTCCGGTTACCGTTGGGAGGGTTGCAATGAGAGCAGCTCTGAGTTTCGAATCCAATTCATTAGTTGCTTCCGCATCTTCACGCTTTTCGATCCATTCTTTGAAAAGTTCTTCAAGCCCGTTTTCTACACCGGCTTCAATGGCCTGCTCCATCAGATCGTGAAGCCTGTCTCTTGTTGTGTTGATAGATATTGCCATCCCATATCCATATTCTGCGTTGTCTTCAAACAGTGAATTTGCCCATGCAGGTCCTTTGCCCTCTTTGTTGGTGCAATAAGGTGTAGCAGGGGCACTACCACCGTAAATTGAAGAACAGCCGGTTGCATTGGCGATAACCATTCTCTCGCCAAACAACTGAGTTATCAATCTTACATAAGGTGTTTCTCCACAGCCGGGGCAAGCTCCATGATATTCAAACAGAGGTCTGTTGTACATGGCACCATTCCACATGTTATCTCCAAGTGGATTCCTGTCTGGGAGTTCTTCAGTAAATCTGAAATTATTCATACTTTCTTCAACAGCATCTTCGATCGGAGTCATAACGAGTGCCTTTTTGCCGCCTTTTCCCGGGCATACCTGAGCACAGTTTCCGCAACCGGTACAATCAAGTCCGCTGATTTGAAGGGTAAATTTATAATCATTCTTAAGTTTAGGATTCATAGGTGTTATAGTTGTGAGTGTTTCAGGTGCGTCCTTCAATTCTTCTTCTGTTACCAGTCTTGGTCTGATGACGGCATGAGGACATACCATGACACACTGGTTACACTGTATACAGTTTTCAGCATCCCATTTTGGAATGTTAACTGCAACACCGCGTTTTTCATAAGCGGTTGTTCCGGGTTCAAATGAACCATCTGGACTAAATTTCGAAACAGGAAGTGTGTCTCCCTTTTTCGCATTCATAACATCAGCGACTTCTCTGACAAATTCAGTCTTGTTCATATCAACAGGTTTTTCTTCGACTTTCAGTTCAGCCCATTCTGCAGGAACTTTTACTTCCTCATAAGATTCACCCATATCAACGGATTTGAAATTCATCTCAACGATATTCTTACCCTTTTTACCGTATGTTTTTTCAATAGCCTTTTTCATATAATCTTTTGCCTCATCGTAAGGAATGATATCTGCTAATTTAAAGAATGCAGACTGCATAATTGTGTTGATTCTTTCTCCCATTCCAATTTCTGCAGCAATTTTGAATCCATCGATGATGTAAAATTTCGCGTTTTTCTCAGCAAGTTGTTTCTTTAGGGAATTTGGAAGTTCTTTTTCCAATTCATCTTTTGTCCAATTGGTATTCAAAAGGAAGATTCCGCCATCCTTAAGTCCCTCAACCAGGTCAAACATGTTGACATACGCTTGTCTGTGGCATGCGATGAAATCTGCAGTTTCCACAAGATACGGTGATTTTATTGGGTTAGGTCCAAATCTCAGATGTGATCTGGTAACGCCACCTGATTTTTTGGAGTCGTATTCAAAATATCCCTGAGCGTACATATCAGTATGATCACCGATTATTTTGATGGAATTTTTATTTGCTCCAACTGTACCATCCGAACCGAATCCCCAGAACAAGCATCTTTTTACTTCCGGACCTTCAGTTATGATTTGTTCATCCACTTCAAGGGAAGTGAAAGAGACATCATCCTTGATTCCGATTGTGAAATGGTCTTTAGGTTGTTTGCCTTTGAGGTTGTCGAATACAGCCTTTGCCATGGAAGGTGTGAATTCCTTGGAACTTAGCCCATAACGGCCTCCAACAATAGTAGGTGCATTCTTTTGACCGTAGAACGCAAATTTGATATCCTCATAAAGAGGTTCACCGGCTGAACCGGGTTCTTTAGTTCTGTCCAATACGGCAATGGATTTAACCGTTTCAGGAACAACTGCCAAAAGATGTTCCACGGAGAACGGTCTAAATAATCTAACTTTAATGAGCCCTACCTTTTCCCCATGTGCGTTGAGGTAATCAACAGTCTGTTCAAGTGTATCCAGACCTGATCCCATTGCTACAACAATTCTGTCAGCTTCAGGATGTCCAACGTAATCAAATAATCTGTATTTTCTTCCTGTGAGATTTTCCACCATTCTCATCTTTTCTTCTACGATATAAGGCACTTTTTCGTAATAAAGATTTGCCCTTTCCCTGTTTTGGAAGAAAATGTCTGGGTTTTGAGCTGTTCCTCTTGTGACTGGCTTTTCCGGTCTTAAAGCTTTATCCTTAAAGGCTCTGACTGCATCGTAATTAACCAATTTTGCCAGGTCATCATAATCAAAGAGTTCTACTTTCTGAATTTCATGTGAGGTTCTGAATCCGTCGAAGAAATGCAAGAACGGAAGACTCGACTCCATAGCCGATAAATGAGCTACGATAGCCAAATCATGAGCTTCTTGGACACCTGCTGAAGAAAGCAGCGAGAAACCGGTCTGTCTGCAATGCATGACATCTGAATGATCTCCAAAAATAGATAATGCATGTGTTGCAACACTTCTTGCCGATACGTGAAAAACAGCAGGAAGTAATTCTCCGGAGATTTTGTTCATATTTGGAATCATGAGAAGCAATCCCTGTGAAGCAGTGAATGTTGTTGTTAATGAACCTCCCTGAAGGGCTCCGTGTACTGCTCCTGAAGCACCTCCCTCTGATTGCAGTTCGGAAACTTTTACTTTTTGTCCGAACACGTTTTTCCTTCCATCAGCAGCCCAAGCATCCGCAAACTCTCCCATCGGTGAAGATGGTGTAATCGGATAAATGGCAGCAACTTCAGAAAAGGCATATGCCACATGTGTGGTGGCGGTGTTACCGTCTACAGTTACCATTTTCTTACCCACAGTTTCATCCTTCCTTTCATCTGTAAAGTTATATTCCCATTTGAGAAAATTATAACATAAACTCTCAATGTTTTCCATCTATGGATTATCGTAAAAACTCAGAGGGGTTTTGTTTCGCAAATTTCAATTACTTGGCAAATGATTAGTACCAGGTAGGCCTATTTAACTGTGACAATGTAAAAACATATTGGAGTAAAACTAATTTGCATTACGTCTGTATATATGTTATACTGACTATGCTGCGAAGTTTCTGACTTCTAAGAGCAAATATTATATTTTATACAGTTAAAATTATTATGTATTGGTTATTTGTACCTTTAAAGAGGATCACGAGTCTATGTTTCCTGTTTATGGAAGGGCTATCAGATTCAATACCATATTATATGAGAGGTGATATTATGGGTAACACACAACAATTGAGAAAAGAGATTATCAAAATGGAAAAAGTTTTAGAACTTGCCGAGGCAAAAGGCGATTTCGATTTTGAGCTTGAATCCAAAATTCAACAGGCAAAAGCATTACTCCCTGAATACAATTTCAACAGGATTACCGAAAGTTAGTTGCGCCTTTTGTTGCTATTGTTTAAGGGGGGCTTTATGCTCCCTTTTTTTTTGCCAATTTCTTAATTTATCAACGGATGGTATAATCTCTCAAGTTTAAGAAAAGACTTCCGATAAACATATGTAAAGGATAAAACAATTTGTAATTAAGAGGTGTTTGTGATGATTGACCCCGGTGGTATTAACAGGATTAATTCTCCCGATCTGTATAAGCAGCTGAGAAATGCACAAAACCAACAAAAACAGGATAAAAAAGTCAAAGATGATCCGTCGCTTTTCAAATCTGAAAATCTGGAAAAAAGTAGTACGATCAGACAAATGTTGGCTGAAGTCAACAAGTTGCCGGAAGTCAGAGAAAAGCTTGTGAACCATTTCCAGGAACTTATTAGGAATGATGCCTATCACACTGATTCTGAAAAGATCATTAACAAGATCCTGGGACTGTGAACGGAGGCTTGCTTTGGAACAGCTAAAGGGTTTTAAAGATCACATTGTAAACTTAACAGCACTGTTTAAAGCATACGGTGAGATACTCAAAAAGAAAGAAAATTATATTATAAACGGAAAATATGAGGAACTCACTGAACTCGTGCCTGAAGAGGAATCCATGGTTGTGGAGATAGATACAGCTGAAAATAAACGGCAGGAATATTCAGAGGCATTATGTCAGGCAATGAATATTCCGGCTAATTCATCAGTATCTGAAATTGCCGAAGCCCTTGGTGAAGATGAAGGTACAAAACTGATGATTCTCATTGCCAGATTAATGGAATGCCTGCAGGAAATCAGTATGCTTCATTTTAACATTGACAGAATGATTGGCTTTCAGTTAAAAAATATAAGAATACTTCAGGATACAGCGAGTGGCCAAGATAGGATCAACACTTATGATATGAAAGGGAAATACCGTCCGGATAATCAGAAGAAGCTTTTTAACGGACAGGGTTAAAAAACGGGAAGGTGTTCAAAGATGCGAGTAAATCACACGATGCTTCATAATACAATATTACAAGATATTACCAGAGACTATAAACGGGTCGCAAAGTTACACGAACAGGGATCTTCGGGATTGAAGGTAAGATACCCATCTGATGACGCAATCATTGCTACAAGGGCTTCAAATGCGACTTCCAGATTAAGAGAGATGGAACAATCAAAACGAAACGGGAACACTGTGAGCACATATCTTAAGATGTACGATAATGTGACTCAGGAGATGTCAGCTCTGGTGACGAGAACAAGAGAATTAACAGTACAAGGAGCAAATGGGACACTGACTCCCGAAGACAAAAAGACTATTTCTCAGGAAATTCGCAAAATCAGAGATCACATGATTCAACTGGCAAACACTAATCTTGGAGGAGAACACATATTTGGCGGAGCAGATTCTGCAAATGCACCGGTGAATGACGACGGAACAATCAATCTCCCGCCAAAAGCTGATATTGCTCAAAGTGTGGACCTTGGAGGATATAACTTCGAATACGGTTTAACCGTATATGATTCATTTGTTGTGGATGGAAACGAGAGTGTCTTCAACCTGTTGGATAATATCATTAAAAATCTGGATAAAGAAAATCCCCAGGATTATCTCAACAATATCGCTTTGGTAAAAGTCGAGAGATTTGAATACAATATACAGCAAACAACTGCCCAAAACGGTGCTTCGGAAAGATTTCTTGAAATGTCAACGAATCGATTTGAAGAGTACACCAACTTTTTAACCGAATACGTTTCCAAAGAGCAGGATGCAGATTTTTTGGAGACTTATACAAATCTTCAAAACCAACAGACAGTCCTTCAAGCAGCTTTGAAAACAGGAGCGAACGTTATGATGACATCGCTGGTAGACTTTGTCAGATAATAATAATAGTATGATCGTAAATAGGATTAAGGGGGGGGTCACGGACCGCCCCGTTTTTTTGGAAGTATGTTTTTTTAACGCTACTGTTTAGGATACTCCGTCAAAGAAATATAAAAAACTTCAGAGTCGTCCTGGCAATCCACCCTCATGATTGAATAAGGTGTTTCAAATCCAGCGTTTCCTTTTGAACCGCTGGCGGTAATTCTTTGATAAGCATCCAATACATGATACTGAAGTGAAAATAGTCCATTTCTGTATAACCAGGAGATGATGATCAATTCTTTGTCAGAGTTTCGTCTTAATGAAGGAGGAGATGGTTGTTCAAGGGTGATGTTGTTTAAAGCAGGTACATAATAGAAACTCATTGTTGATCCCCATGGCCGATAATGATACATCGTTTTGTATACCATGTTGCCATTATCAGTGTAAGTGTAGTATGCCATGCCGTAATTCATCCAATGATCGACAACGAGATTGTTGATATATGCAGAAAAAGAGATTCCTGAAATGAAAAGGACAACAGCAAAGGCAAAAACATTCTTCATAATAATCACTCTCCAAAGTAACTGGCTTTATCTTTTAACGCTTCGATAGTGCATTCTATTATAACACGGACAAATCATGATATAATCTTAATGATAGAATATTACAAGTTGCATTGTATGAGTTTTACAAATAAGGAAAAGAGGTAGAAAATTGAAAATTTTAATAACAAATGATGATGGGGTTCATGCTGAGGGAATAGACTGTTTATATTCATGTTTGAAAAAAGCCGGACATGAGGTTGTGGTTTCCGCTCCATATACAGAGCAAAGTGCAACCGGACATGCCATAACGCTGCGTAAACCCATATGGACCAAGAAGATCTTTAAAAAAGATACTTTTTTTGGATACGGAGTGACAGGGACACCCGCTGACAGTGTCAAGATAGGTATATTGGAATTGGCGGGAAAGGATGTTGATCTTGTTGTATCCGGCATCAACAGAGGGGCCAATCTCGGAACGGATATCCCCTATTCAGGGACTGTCTCAGGTGCTCTTGAAGGGGCTATTATGGGATATCCGTCAATAGCTATCTCCAGTATCAATCCGAAAGAACCGCATTTTTGTACTGCAGGTGATTTTTTGGTTGATTTTTTAAAAGACTTTGATGTGACAACCATTAGACGATTTGGTGCGTTGAATATAAACGTTCCTTCAATAAAATACGAATTTATTAAAGGATTCGCATATACAAAACAGAGTTCCAGAAGATTTGACGATTATTTTGAGAAGAGAATGGACCCTTATGGTAATGATTATTTCTGGTTAATGGGAGATATAAAGGAAGAGGAGTTACCGGATGACAGTGATTGGATAGCCATTCAAAAGAATTATGTTTCTGTAACTCCTCTGACCGTGTTCATGTATGACAATGAATGGTATAAAGATTTGAAGAAAACGGAAGGATGATTGCATGGAAATGAAATTAAGGTTTTATGGTGACCCTGTATTAAGAGAAAAGGCTGAAAAGGTAAAAAAATTTGATGAAGAACTACTTAAAATAATTGAAGAAATGGCCACAATCATGTACAAAGAAGATGGTGCAGGACTTGCAGGGCCTCAGGTGGGATTGAAAAAGCAAATATTCATCGAAGACGATGGGTCCGGAACCGGTTGGAAGGCTTTTATCAATCCGGAAATTGAATATTTTTCTGATGAAAAAGATGTTGCTGAAGAAGGTTGCCTTTCCATACCGGATATATTTGAAAATGTAGAAAGATCTAAAAGCATAAAGCTAACCTATCAAACTGCAGATGGGACTCTTCATGAAGAAGAAATCAGCGGCTATCTGGCAAGAATTATTCAACATGAGACAGACCATTTAAACGGAATCTTGTTTATCGATCACATCAGTAAAATCAAAAAGAGGCTGCTGAAAAAAAAGCTTGATATTATTAAAGAGAAGGCAAAAGAAGTGTATGCCAATGCCTGATAAATACGAGAAGAGAATAGTATTTATGGGAACGCCTGATTTTTCTGCTTCTCATTTAAAAGCGCTTATTGAAAGCGGATATAACGTTGTTGGTGTTTTTTCCCAACCGGATAAAATTTCCGGCAGAGGATCTGTTGTAAAGCAAACACCGGTAAAAAAAATGGCTATAAAAATGGGCATTCCGGTTTATCAGCCAAAATCGGTAAATCTTAATAAAGGTTTTGAACAATTATTCGGGTTGAAACCGGATATAATCATCGTCGTTGCTTTCGGGAAAATCCTGAAACAAAAGGTGATAGAGCTCCCCCCGGATGGTATTTTTAACGTTCATGCTTCGCTTTTGCCAAAATATAGAGGAGCAGCGCCCATTCAACGAGCTATTGAGAATGGTGAAACAGAAACAGGCATCACAATTATGAAGATTTCACAGGAATTGGATGCGGGTGATATGGGACTTCAGGAAAAGATTAGAATTGAGAAAAATGATAATCTTGAACAGGTTTACGACAAGCTTGAAGAAACCGGAAAACGTTTACTGCTGGAGTTTTTAAATAAATTGGGGTCTTCAGAAATTGAATTTCTAGAGCAAGAACAAGAAAATGCAACTTACGCCTCTAAGATTGAAAAAGAAGATCTCTATATTGATTGGGAAATGGATGCTCAATCAGTACATAACAAGATTAGGGCATTTGATCCCATTCCCTGTGCCAGAACGTGGCTGAATGATAAAACAGTGAAGTTAAAGTCATCTGTTGGTTTTTTTGACAGTGACTCTGAAGCGCTTCCCGGAACCATTTTGTTGATCGACAAAGAAGGTGCTTCAATCAAATGCGGGAAGGGTAGAATTGTAATTAAGGATATTCAATTACCATCGAAAAAATTTACCGGTTTTTTTGAAGCAAAAAATGGCAGAAAAATAGATGAAGGCGAGCGGTTTTCAAATGTATAAGATGAAGATGAGTTTTTCAAAAATCACCACATTCGAACAATGCCCTCTGAAATTCAAATTTCAATATATCAACCGGTTTCCCACAAAGACTAGTCCGGCGTTGCTTCTTGGACAAACGATACACAGCAGCCTTGAGAAATTTTTTGATTTTAGCCATGAAAAAAGAGATTTAAATTTACTAAAGAATCTCTTTAGAAGGGAATGGAAGCTTGAGCGCAATAAGCTTCGCGAAGAAGGCGACTTTGAGATGGATAAGACCACTGAAATAGAATACGGGAAACGGGGTCTTATAATGCTTGAGAATTTTTTTTCCAGTGAAATGCTCTCAGAACCGGTACAACGTGAGCAGTTTGTAGAGGCCTCCCTTAATGAGGATATACAGTTTTTGGGCAGGATAGACAGACTTGATAAATGTATACACGATGGCAAAGAGGGATTTAAGGTTGTTGATTATAAGACTGGAAAACTGAATGAAAGATATGTTGATTTTATACAATTATTTACCTACGCTTGGTTGATGAACGAGCAGGGTTTCAAGATATACAGTTCAACATTTTACTATCTTGAACCGAATAGGACAATAGAAAAAACGTTGAGTCAAGAGGTCTTTGAGCAAACTCAAAATACTCTTATTGAGAGGTGCAAGCCAATTTTTATGGCCTTGGAGGACGATGATTTTAAACCTGAAAAATCTGCTCTTTGCCCTTATTGTGATTACATCTCCATGTGTCCTTTGCAAAATGGTGAAATCAGTATATGAACTTGAAAACGGTTGCAATTATAGGTTCTACAGGTTCGATTGGTACCCAAACAATAGAAGCGTTGAATCAAATCAACGCCCTTGAAAAAAGATTTGAAGTTATTGGTATTTCAGCCAAAAAGTCAGATTCTTTTCTGGCCCAATTGAATGACATCAATCCGTTGGTGTATTCATTTGAAAAAGAGGTTTCCAGTACCGATGCGAAATATTTCGAAGATTCTGCTAAAATGATAGAATACCTGCAACCGGATATTTGCGTCATTGCTTCGGGTGGTTCTGATACCTTACGTTTTAGTGTATCGGCTGTGAAAAATTCAACCAGAGTTTGTCTCGCAAATAAAGAATCGCTGGTTATGGCAGGGAGTATATTAAAAACTTTGTCAAAAGAACACGGGTCTCAGATTGTTCCCATTGACAGCGAACACAGTTCCGTTTTTCAACTAATTCATCGAGAGCGATTAGAAGATATTGACAAAGTAATCATCACAGCTTCCGGAGGTGCTTTAAGAGATTGGCCCTTAGAAAAACTAAAAAGAGCCACTGTTGAGGATGTTCTGAAACATCCCAATTGGAAGATGGGGAAAAAGATAACGGTAGATTCTGCTACTTTGTTTAACAAAGGCCTTGAAGTAATTGAAGCGGTGGAGTATTTTGATCTTAAAAAAGAACAAATAAAAACAGCCTTTTGCTATTCAAGTTATATTCATGCTATTGCTATTTTCAAAGACGGCTCAATAAAGATTCATGCCGGTGAACCGAATATGCTAATTCCGATCGCCTATTCACTTACATATCCTGAGAGATTGCTCAAATATGATTCAGTCGATTTTCAACCGGAAAAACTTGATTTGAGGGAACTTGATGTTGCTAAATATCCTGCTCTGGAGCTGGCTTATGAGATCTTGGAAGGAAGTAATTCAAAGAAAATTGCTTATAACGCATCCAACGAAATTGCCGTTCAGCTTTTTCTTGAAGGGAAGATCCCTTTTACAAAAATTTTTAAAATTGTAAAAGAGGCAGTAGAAGAATGTAACGATGAAAATTTGGAAAATATCGAAGATATTTTGAACTTTAATGAAAAATGTAAAAGAAAAACAAACGAGAAATGGAGGGGTTAGGATGAAAGTTATCTTAAAAGAAAACGTTGCCAAACTGGGAAAGAAAGGGGAGATCAAAAAGGTTTCCGACGGATATGCAAGGAATTTCCTCTTTCCAAGGGATTTGGCAGAAGAGGCGACTTCAAGTGCCCTCAAGCATTTGGAATCAATACAAAGTGTTCAAAATGAACATGAAGAAAAGGAAAAGGCGAAAAACAAAGAAAAACTGGATAAATTGATGAAAGAGTTTTTTGTGATTAAAGTAAAGGCCGGAGAAAAGGGCAAGCTCTTTGGTTCCATTACTAATGGTGACATTGCCAAAGAACTCAGTGATTATTTGGGTGAAAAGGTTGAAAAAAAGAGAGTTATCCTTGATGGTCATCTAAAAGAGATTGGCACATACGATGTTGATGTGAAATTTCCCGGAGGGGTAAAGGGAACCTTAAAAATTAAACTTGAGCCGATAGATGAGTGAGGGCTTAAAGTCAGTAGTGTGACTTTAATAGATTTTTGGCGGAACATGATTCCGCCTTTAGGTATTTTAGTTGATTATATTTAAAACAGGAGAAAAAAATTGGAGATAATTGCATTTTCTAAGGCGATGTATTCTACTTGGATTTATTATGCGCCGGATAGAATCCTTTTTGATTGTGGTGAAGGAATCAGTACCATGTTAACAAATAAACTGTTTGCCGTTAAAAAGATTTTCCTGACACACTCTCATGCAGATCATATTTCAGGTCTTTGGGGATTTTTGAATACAAGAAGCAGTGCCATGGGTGAAAGAGAAAAGCCTCTTGAGATTTACTATCACAAGGATTCTAAAATGATTAAAAAGTACCTTGAGTTTATAATCGGAACCGGGAGTAAGTTGAAGTATGATTTGACCATTCAGGAGATTGAAATTGGAGATAAGATAGACTTAAAATCAGGTAAGATTGGCAGATATATCGTGCCTTTTGGTACAGACCATATGAATAGCGAGATAACGTTGGGGTTCCAGATTAAAGAGGACAGGAAAAGACTAAAGGAAGAATTTCAGTCTCTTGATCAAAATGAGATAAGAGAATTGATAAAAAAGATGGGGCGTGAGGAAATTACAGAAGAATACACTCACAGTCTTTTAACGATGAGTGGCGATGGGAATGTAATAGCTGACAGATATATTGAGAATACATCGACTCTTTTGCATGAATGTACCTTCTTGGATGACGATGACAGAAGAGGGGATAAGCATACGGAAATTGGAGAATTAATGGAAAAGATTAAGCGTTTAAAACCAAAAAAACTCATTATTTATCATATATCCGGCAGATATCTACCCGATTTAAAAGCGAAGATGAGAGAGATTAGCAGAGAACTCGAAAATGAAGGTGTTGACTTTTCATACGTCAACCCGGGCAAAATTTGCCGTTTTTAAGGAGAGATGATAATGAAGATTTCTAAAGAGGATGTATACGAATTTATCAACAGTCCTAAATATCAACCTATGATATTGAAACAGATATACAAGCATTTTAATGTATATGATAAGAATTCAAAGAAAATAATGAGAGATATTATGAAGGAATTATTGGAGGAACGCCGTATATATAAAACTCCAAATAACAGATATTCTGCAAAGGTTCCGGATCAAATTCAAGGGAAGCTCGAATTTATCAGAAGCGGAAAGATGGCATTTGTAAAGGCATCAGATGGTAAAGAATATGTCGTGTTTCCCGAGAGCGCAAAAGATGCCATGCATGGTGATATCGTACTGATAAAACCAGAGGGCAAATATCGTGATTGGAACAGAGGAAAGGTCATACGCGTCCTTAAGAGAAACTTGACGAGAATTGTTGGCGTTCTTGTAAAAGAAGGGAAACGGTATTACGTTATTCCTGATGAAAAGAGAATTGGATATAGATTTGCAGTCAATATTAAAAACAAATCAAAAGACTTGAAAGGAGCCAAACCGGGAGAAAAAGTCTACGGACAAATAACATCCTATCCAAAGAACAATGTCCCTCCCAAGGTCATGATTAAAGAGGTTTTGGGAGAGATCGAAGATCCCAGAATACATCTTCCCTCGGTCATATTAAAGCATGGCCTGCCTTTTCCGGATGAGTTTCCTGAGCAAGTTGAACCTGAAAAAGAACATATCCCGACAAAGGTAGTACCCAAGAAGGGTGAGGAGAGAACGGATTTCCGCGATGAGCTGGTGTTTACAATAGATGGCGCAGATGCTAAGGATTTTGATGATGCCGTTTCTATCAGTAAAATGAAAAATGGTCATTATTTGCTGGGGGTATATATTGCGGATGTTTCCAATTATGTGACATCAGGAACAGCTATTGATGAAGAAGCTTATGAAAGATCTACCAGTGTGTATCTTATTAACACGGTTATTCCAATGTTACCTGTGGAACTTTCAAACGGTATCTGTTCGCTGAAACCAAAATTGAACCGACTTGTTGTTGCTTTAACCATGGAAATAGACAAAACTGGAAAGGTAGTGGATTTCAAAGCTGAAAACGGTATAATTAAAAGTAACCGCCGATTAACATATAAACAGGTCAATCAGTACTTTGAAGGGGCAAAAAAGGCAAATGCCTTTTTGAAGAAGACTAAAGGATTAACACAGTCCTTAGACCTGATGAAAGAATTGGCGATCATTTTAAACAACAACAGAAAACAAAGAGGCGCCATTATCGGGATTGAAAGTGGAGAAGTCGAGATCAAACTTGATGATAATGGTCATACGGTAGATATACTGCCAAGAAGCAGAGGATTAGGTGAAAAGCTTATTGAAGAATTCATGATCAAGGCAAACGAAGTGGTAGCCACTATGTTTATGGATGCCGATCTGCCTTTCATTTATAGAATTCATGAGAATCCTGAGAGTGACACCTTGCTTCAACTCAAAGAATATATCAAAGCTTTGGGAATTGAAAAGGATATGCCTAAAACCCTTGATTCAAGAACATTACAGAAACTCCTCGAAAGCTTGAAAGGTCACCCTCTCAGAAACAGTGTTGAACGTCTCGTTGTTCGAACGATGAAACGGGCTATTTACGATGAAAGCAATTTGGGCCATTACGGATTAGCTTCAGAGGCATATACCCATTTTACTTCACCTATCAGAAGATATCCCGATTTAGTGGTACACAGACTGCTGAAAGAATATATAAACGGGAAAACTTTTAAAGAAGAGCGTTTGAAATACTGGGAAGATGCTCTCCCGCAAATCGCAACCCATTGTACACAGCAAGAGAGAGTTGCCAATGAAAGTGAATGGGATCTAATCGCTTTGAAAAAAGTCGATTTTATCTCCTCCCATTCTTCAGAAGTCTACGAAGTCGTCATTACGAATATTATGAAGATCGGTCTCTTTGTTGAAGTAAAGGACATCCTCATTCCAGGATTGATACATGTTTCCACGTTGGATGATTATTTTGTTTATGATGAACAGAAAAACATCTTAGTGGGGGAAAGAACGAGAAAGGTTTACAAATTAGGAGACATCCTTTCAGTACGGGTTAAAGATATCGATTATGTGAGGGGCGAGGTGGATTTTGAAATTGTATGAACAAGGTGAAAATACTCAGTCTAAATGGGGATTGGCCTTGGGGAGCGGTGGTGCCAGAGGGTACGCTCATGTTCCCTTTCTAGAAGTTGTTGAGGAATGCGGTATCAAAGCGGAATATGTTACCGGCTCCAGTATTGGTTCTGTGGTGGGTGCTGCTTATGCCCTCACAGCTGATAGTAGAACGGTTAAGAAAATGACAAGCCTTTTTGTAAAAAGCAATCAGGATAAATTTGAAAAGCTTATCAGCATGGCAGCTGCAGGAAAACTTTCGGAAATGTTGAATATCGCAAGAAAAACAGCTGTCAGTAAATCCATCATGAACGATGATTATCTTTATGAGATGCTTATCCCCATATTTAAGGATGCCAAATTCAAAGATACGAAATTGAAACTGGGTATTGTTGCAACAGATATCAAACGTTGCAGAACAGAGCTGATAACATCAGGCTATATTATAGATGCTGTTTGTGCCAGTGCTTCAGTACCGGGGACTTTTTCCCCTACAAGAATGGGGGGGACGAATTTTATAGATGGCGGTGTTATGTGTGTGGTACCGGTTGAACAATGTAGACAACTGGGTGCTCAGAAAATTATAGCTTCAGATGTTACCAATCAGGTAAGAAAGGGTAAATTTAAAAATGCCTTGGAATTAATGGGCTATTTAAACCAGTTGAAGTTGGAGAGAATCATTGACTCGGAAATTTCCCAAGCAGATCACAGCATCCGATTCACGAATTTAAATCTAGAATGGTTTAGATTTGATCAATTTGAAGAAGCTACAAAAAACGCTTCCGAGTTGTTGGGTGATTTCAAAAAGGAGCTGATGAACGATTAGATATTCGCTTTATCTCAATGGCAACAATATCAAAATGGTTCGAGCGCTTGGTGCAATTAAGGCACTTGAAAATAAATTTGGAGCTCCTGAAAATATCATCACAAGTGGTCCTGCTGCAATGATAGGGTGTCTTTATTCTCATTATGGTTTGGATAAGGCTGTCAAAATTATAGAGGGGAATTTTAATGCTCTGGAATCATTATTCTCATTTGATTTTTACGAAACGGATCGGGGGATCATTTTAAGAAGTGAAACTTATCGAAAACTGAATGATTTTTATACCCTAATCAAATCCGGTACCAGTAGCAAACATCTTGGTATTGAGGATATTAAAAAAATTGAAAAATTCCTTGAATCAACATTTGACTTTCTATCGGGTCATATGCTTAAGATACCTTGTTATACAAGCCTTTTTAACTATGAAACTGCAGAGGAAAAGGTCATCTCTATTACTACAATCAAGGAGTTAAAAGCAGGCTTGACGATTGTTCCATTCATGGGACCGGTGCAGATTGACGCTCAAAAATATATTAGTATACAAAATATCCAAGGTATTCCTTCGCTTGTAAAAGATAGAAGAAGTGACTTGCATATTGTTTTGGATACCTTATCCGAAAATGGGACGCCACCCTTTATGAGTTCAATGTATATTCTTATTGCTGCTGACTATATGGGAACGATGGCACTTAAGAGGCAAAAAGAAAAGGACTTTACTGTTGATATTAATCTTTGGGAAAATCCCGAATACAGAAAGAGTGTGGAATTTGAAAAATTGATTGATGAGGGATATAAAACAGCAGATCAACAGCTTAAAAAGCTTTTCAAAAAGTTAACGACATGAATCTCTCATTTATTCCCTATTATTCCATTTCTTCAGGAAAAGAGAGAAAAGAACACTTTGATTATGTCTTTCTTATAGATGTATACAGGGCTTCCAGTACAATAGTTGTTTTAGCTGACAAGGGGGCAAAGAAAATAAAAGTGGTATCTTCTCTGAAAGAAGCCTATTCTGAAAGGGAAAAAGATCCCGAAGTGGTTCTCTGTGGAGAACGTGATTCTGTAAAACCAGAGGCTTTCGATTATGGGAACGACACTTGTCAAATGAGTCAAATCGATTTCAATGAGAAAACTTGTGTGATTACAACCTCAAACGGTACCAGGGCTTTACGTGCTTATGCTTATACTTCAAATAATTTCTACGCCTGCTCTTTTCTCAACCTGGATGCTTGTTTGAATCATGTGAAACAAAACAAACATAAAAATATCCTCGTTTTATGTGCTGGAAACTGGGGAAAGTTTTCATTGGAAGATTATCTTTGTGCATCTTTGCTGATAAATGGTTTAAGAGATTTAACGACAAACATAAACGATGATATTAGATTAGCCCGGGAGATCGGAGCGTACTATAAAAATAACCCGGGTAAATTAAAAACTGCTTTGACAAATACAGATCACGCCCTAAATTTAAAATCACAGAATAAATTTGAAGATGTTCGATTTATAATCGAAAACCTTAACGCTTACGACTGCCTCCCTAAACTCGAGTAGAAAATTTCAGGGAACTCTTGCTCTTTTTTTTATTTGCTTCATGATATAATGAATACAAGGTTATAATATTTTTTTTAACAGGAAAGGGTGATACTATGATAAAACTCAGTTTGAATGACAGAATGATATCTATAGATGAATGGACACCCTACTTCTTTATCATAAGAGATCTCTTTTTTGATGGCAGATGGGATGCATTCATGTGCATTGTAAAAGATAACCGCCTATTGGAAGAGCAGATTGAAACCTGCACTAAGATAGAAAATCTTTATCCCGAGATAAAAGCAGAACTCTTTTATCCCACGACTCCTCTTGAGATAAGGGATTTTCTCCATCAATATCATTTGAAACCTTCTGATCTAAAGGGGTTGTGCAGTTTGGATATTGTGTATGATATAGCAAACGAGGCCCTCTTAGATGAAGATTATGAACTGACTCGAGACTATGCCGATCTGATTATGGATATCGACGAATCAAGTGCTTATGCATACGATCTCAAGGGGACATTATTTTATGATCAAGGTGACACAAAAAAGAGTATAAAATACCTTGAAAAAGCAGTTAAATTGGATAATAGTCTTGTGGAAGCACTTTCCACTCTTGGACAGGCTTATTTCAACGTTCATGAATACGAAAAAGCATCCAAAATATGGAAAAAGATGATAGATAATAATCCGGATGACGTTTTGGCATATTTCACACTGGTTGATTCCTACTTGCATCAGAAAAAATATCATGATGCCATCTCAGCTCTCAAAGGATTAGTGAAGCGATTTCCGGAACATCTTATGGGTAAAATAAATTTGGTGACTCTATTACAGATGGTGGGAGAAACAGACCAGGCCGAGAAATTCGAGAAAGAGATTGAAGACACACAGCCCCTAAACCCTACCGAAATGGAAATTTGGGCAAGGATCAACCTTCAAAAGGAAAAATATGAGGTAGTGGAAAAGGGAATCAAGGATTTTCTTGATACCCATGATGGACCTGATTTTCTAAAACTTTGGCTTGTCGTTCCCTTAATAAAAAGCGGAAAAAAAGATGAGGCCATGTTGATCGTTGAAGAATTTAAGGATTCAAACATCCTTTTCAATTACGGTAAACATGAGATATTTGTTCCATTTCTTGAGGAAACAGAGATATGGGAATGTGGCCTTCCATGCTGATGGCAATAGTGGGTGGCAGTGGTTCCGGAAAAACTACTGTTGCCAAGAAGATAAATGAAAAATTGAACGATCACAGTTCATTGATAAAAATGGACAACTACTATAAGGATTTACCTCCAGGTGTGAATCCGCAGGATATTAATTTTGACTCCCCGGCAGCCTTTGATTTTGACCTTTTTTACGATCACCTTGAAAAGTTAAGTCAAGGGAAAACGGTACAAGTTCCTAATTATAGTTTTATTACTTATCGCAAAGAACCCGGAATATATCATGAAGTTGATCCTAAAGATGTTATCTTGGTAGAGGGTATCTTAGTCCTTTATGAGGAACGCTTCAGAACTCTTTTTGATCTTTCGGTTTTCATCGATACTCCGGATGATGAGAGACTATTGAGAAGGATAGAAAGGGACATGAAAGAGCGGAAACGTTCGATAGAAAGCATCATTGATCAATACAGAAAATATGTGGCACCTTCTTTTAAAAGCTTTGTAGCACCCCAAAAATATTATGCCGATTTGATATTACCCGAAGGCGGTTTTAACGATGTGGGGCTGGGAATCATATATGATGCTACTTTGCAGAAGATTCAGACAGAGAAGAAAGGACTTTAATGGTGTTTTTGAAATCGTTGGGAAGCCTTGCAATAAATTCCATCCAGTCTCCGGTTTCAGGATGACGAATCCCAAGTTTTAAAGCATGAAGCATCTGTCTTTCACAGTTAAACTCACTGGCTTGTGTGTTTTTAAATGAATAGGTTTCATCCCCCAGAACCGGATTTCCTATGCTTCTCATATGTACTCTTATCTGGTGGGTTCTACCCGTTTTAATCTCTACCATTACCAATGTGGCCAAATCAGAAAACCGTTTAATAACCCTGTATTGACTTAATGCGTATCTTCCTGAAAAGTCAACTGCCATTTTTATCCGATTTTTCAAATTTCTTGCAAGGGGTTTCTCGATTTGACCCCGATTCTGTTTGACAACACCTTCAACAATGGCAATGTATTCTTTCTTGTTTTTTCTGTCATGAAACTGTTCAGATAAATTTTTAAGAGCCTTTTTTGTTTTTGCAACGATCATAACCCCTGATGTATCTTTATCCAAACGGTGTACGATTCCGGGACGATCTACTTCTTCCCATTCCCTGAATCTGGAAAAATGATACAGCAAGGCGTTTACAAGAGTTCCTGATGAGATGTTTGGAACCGGATGAACGATCATACCCGGAGGTTTGTTGAGGACGATTATACTGTCATCTTCGAATATGATATCCAATTTAATGTTTTCGGGTTCGATTTTAATTTCGGGTCTTTTAGGGACATCAAGGTGAATAATTTCACCTTGTTTTACTTTGTAGGATTGTTTTTTTTGCTTACCGTTTACACGAATCTTTTTATCTTTTATTGCAGATTGAACAACGTTTCTGGAAACCCATTCAGGAGTGTTTTCACTGACGAATTTGTCAAGCCTCTCTTCAGCGTCTTCTTCTCCTACCAACAGTTCGATAGTCTCATTATCCGGTCCGTCAGACGGCATATTGCTCCAGTTCAACTGTCATAATCATGGAAATACCGTTGGATTGTGTGATCCCGTAAAGAATATCTGCAACTTCCATAACAAGTTTATTATGAGTGATAACGATGAACTGTGATAGTTCCCTGCTTTCTCTAATAAGGTTTTTCAACCGTTCTGCATTGAAATCATCAAGAGCTGCATCAACTTCATCCAGTATGTAGAAAGGCGAAGGGCTAATCTTGAGCATTGAGAACACCAGGGCAATACCCACTAGTGATTTTTCTCCTCCGGAAAGCAGATACATCTTTTGAGAACGTTTCCCGGGTCGTTTTACAGAAATTTCAATGCCCGTTTCCAGAAGGTCTTTGTCAGGCAGTATCTTTAGCTGTCCGTTACCGCCTCCAAAAAGAATCTGAATCATTTCATCGAAATAGGTGTTGATAAGATCAAAAGTCTCCATGAAGATCCGTTTCGCCTCTTCATCCGTTTGTTGTAGCAGTTCTTCAAGTGAATTTTTAGCAGATTCCAAGTCTTGCCTTTGAGTATCCATTTCCGTGAACCTGTCCTCCACTTCGTTGTATTCGTCTATTGCGTTTAAGTCAACACTGCCAAGGTATTTGATTTTGTTTTCAAGGGATTCCACCTTTTCTGAAAGGGACTGCTCGCCTTCTTCATCAAGGGAAATGTTTTCAAGTTCTTCCTGTTTAATATCAGCCTTTACCATCTTCTCTATCAAAGATTCGATATTGTACTCTATTTTCTGTACTTTAAGATCGTATTGGTGTTCACTCTCTCTGAGTCTTTCCCGTTCTTCCTTAAGCTCTTCCATCTTGTTTTCAGTATCTTCAAGTTTCTTTGCCATATTCTGGCGGTCTTCCTGCTGGTATTTCATGTTATCGTAGAGTTTGGATACTTCACTTTTCAGACTTTTCAGTTCTCTGTCTAATTCTTCAACCTTATCTTTTTCGCCTTTTAATGCCTTTTCCAGGTGCTCAAGGTTGTAAGAGTATTCGTCTTCTTTTTCTCTGTTATTGACAAGTGTATCTTGAATATCGTTAAGTTCAGAAGAATACTGTTTCTTCTTATCCTTCAAACTATTTAGTTCCATCTTAATGTCGTTGATCTGTTCCTGCAGGTTTTGAATCTCTTCACGTTTTTCTTTGATGATTTGACTGACCTTGGAGAGTTTGTCCTTTGAGATATGAATTTCTGTGGAGAGTCTGCCCTTATCTTCGACGATGATCTCCTGTCTTGCTTTTGATCCGGCAATTTTTGACGAATAGTCCACCTTCATTTTCTCAAGATCAGAAACCTCTTTGGAAAGTTCTGTTATTGAATTGGTCAGTTCTTGCAGAGTTCTTCGAATGGAGGCATTTTTAAGCATGATCTCGTTCAGTTCATTGTCCAGTGTTCGTTTTAAATTGGTAACCTGCTCTCGTTCATCTTTTATTTCTCTTTCTGAATTTTCAAGTGTGATAATCTTTTCGCTCAGTTTGTCCAACTCGTCTGAAATTTCATTTAATCGGGATGTTCTTGAAATGAGTGAACCCTTTCGATCGTTTTTAAAGCTCCCGCCGGTAATAGCTCCTCTTGATGCAATGAGCTGTCCATCGAGAGAACAGATTTGGTTTGAGATTCCATAATTCTTTTTCAGTTCAAGGCCATCATCTATTGTTTTTACTAAAATGGTATCCATAAAGAGGTACATGGGTAACTGTGCAAAATCTTCATTCGTCCTAGCCAGTTCAGCTGCGTAGCCTATAAAGCCGGGATGATTTTCAAAGTTGGCACCCTGAACGATAGGACGTGTTCTGAGAATATCTAATGGTAAGAAGGTGGCACGGCCTAAATTTTCTTCTTTTAATATATTAACGGCATATTTAGCTGTTTCAGCATCTTTTGTGACGATGTTTTGCGAGCGTGAGCCAATAAGGATTTCAAAGGCTGTCTCGTATTCTTTGTCAACTTCTATAAGATTAGCAATGACATCGATCATGTTTCTCAGTTCCCTGTCTTTTTGCTTTTTTGCAAATAATGCTCTAATCGGTTTTGCAAAACCTGAGAATTCCCTGATTTGCCTTTCCAATACAGCCTTTTCTGCATCAAGATGTTTTTCCTGTTGTATATAAGAGTATTTATTTTCTTCAATATCTCTGAGCTGCTTTTCCACTTCTTTTAAGCGTTCTTTAACCATTTCAAGTTCATCTATCAATTCGGCTTCTTTTCTGGAACTGTCAGAACCCCTGTTTCGAAGTTCATCCAACTCAGTTTGAAAACCTTCAAGACGTTCCTGTTTGGTATCAAGTTGATTGGTGATGACTTTGATCCGCTTTTCATTGTCCTCTATGGAATCCTCAAGTCTCAGATACTCATTCTCAAGTTTGCTGAATTGCTTTTCAGCCTCTTCCAGTGATTGTTGCAGGTCAATGATAGATTGCTCTTCATCAGAGCAATTTTGAGTGATTTCATCTCTGGCCGTTTTCTTTTCCTCAAGCTGGGATTGAACTTTTTCAAGATTTTCAACAATAGTGGAAAGCATCATTTTTAATTCGCTTTGGCGATTTGTTAATTTTTCATCTTGGGATTTTAAATTATCCAGGTTTGTCACGTGTTCAACGTATTTGGATTCCTTTTCTGAAACGTTTTTGGCGTACATATTACGCATTTCGTTAAGATGATCCTGACGTTCTTTATATTCCTCCAAGACGGAAGTAAAACCTTCTATTTCCTTGTCAGAGTCGTTATAGTTTTCTTTTATTTCTCGATAGATACTTTCTGTTTTAATCAGTTCTTTTTGAATTTCACGTATCCTTACTCGGTTTTCTTCTGTTTCTCTTTCAAGCTGTTCACCTTTATCCCGCCATTTTTTATTCAAATGAGAAAACAGGGAAAATTGACTATCTTTAAGTTCTTTGGAATATTCAAGATATTTTTCAGCCCGTTTTGCTTTTAAATAGAGAGATTTTTTTTGTTTGGTTAGTTCATTCAGGATGTCTTCAACTCTTGAAAGGTTGTCATCTGTGGATTCTATTCTTGAGATAGTTTCTTTCTTTTTCTTTTTGTAAATTGCAATACCAGCGGCTTCTTCAACGAGAAAGCGGATTTCCTCGGGAGAACTGTTTAAAATCTTATCCACCCGGCCTTGAGAAACGATTGAGTATAGTTCTTTTCCAGCACCTGTTCCGGCAAACAAGTCTTTAATATCAGTTAATCTGGCCTTGTCACCGTTGAGATAATAGGTGTTTTTTCCGTTACGGATTAATTCTCTTGAAATTGAAATGTCAGAACCATCGTCATTTTCAAAGGTTAAAGTAACAAGCGCCCTTGAAGACGGCGAAAGTCCGTCTGAACCCGAAAAAATAACATCAGTTTTGTCATTGGCCCTGATGTTTTTCATGGATTGCTCTCCATATACCCAGAGAATTGCATCTACTATATTTGATTTTCCGCTGCCGTTAGGTCCAACAATTGAGTTTATGCCTTTGGTAAGATTAATATCAACAGGCCTGGCAAATGATTTGAACCCCTCAAGATGTATTTGCTTTAGTTTCATTATGATGCCCCCACATCATCCCGAAAATATGGATAAAAAATGGAAATTAACGAGTTCTTTTTCGCATAATTATAACATATTTAGGCTTGGAATTCATTATATATGCCAAAAACGTTTTTAGACAAAGGTGAATGACATCACCCTTGTCTAAAAAAACTTAAAACTAGCTTTCTTCTTGATTTTCGTTGTCGATAAACCTTACTTCATCCGTGTAATAGCCGATCAGGGTGTTAATCTTTGTCTCTTCACCACCATTCCCTTTAATGATAAATGAATACATCCCTTTAGGCAATTCTATTTTTTCAATTTCTTTTTCAGAATTGTGAGCAAAGTGATAAATAAAGCCATCTTTACCTTCGATCAAAATCTCTACATCTGCACCTTGTATGTCATAAAAGGCTTGTAGATATATTTTTGTGTCTTCAATGGCGAAAAAATTATCTTTGATATATAGCGATTCACTGAATGTGCCATTTGTCTTTCTTGTCAGTAAAAAGTGATTGTTGTTCACCGAATAATTAATGGTGAGCACAAGAACGAAAATTGTACAGATGAGAAAGATAAATCCTTTTATATTCATATCAGTCACCTCAATGTTTGTATTCGTATCTTTTGGATAGAATAAAGTTGTTAATGCAAAAGAATGTCCCCGCCGCTATTGTAAAAAATGCGATGATTTCGGACTTAAACAATCCCAATTGTATAAAACCACCAATATAATTGACTGTAAATAGAATAAAAGCAGCTAAAAGAACAAATGTGCCAACGATGTAATACCATCCGAATAATTTCCCTAAAAATGCCACAAAATTAATAAAGTTCATAATTAAGTATATACTTAGAGTGATCATAACTGCGAAAAGCCATCTTTCAGGCACTTCATGCAATAAGAGCATCAAGTTTAAAATAACTGAACCAACCACTGTCAAGACTACATTTGTGATGTTGATTGTTCGCATGATTCTTTTCCGGGTCACTGAAAAGATGGTGAACATATCGTAATAAACCGATGTGCTTTTAGCTGCAAAAGCTATTAACATGGCATATACCAAAGCACCAAGATAAAGGGTTGCTGAAATTTTAAACTCATCTACATCGAATTCAGAAAACCCGATGAAAAATAAGGGTACGATCGTATTAAAAAACGTTATTGCAAGATAAACCAGTAAAAAAGTGAGCATAAACCGCAGAAAAAGCTTACCCATTACCTTTGTTGTATTATTCATTTTCATTGTTTTCACCACCGTTTGTCAAATGATACAGTAATTTTTGCAAACTTATCTTGTTAATGTCTATGTCGTCTGATTTCATTCGTCTGATTATTTCTCCACTCAAAGGCCCTTCAACCGAATAGGAGGCCAATGAACCGATAGTTTCGATGTTCATCACACGGAAGTGAGTTCGATAGGACTCTATGGTATCTTTTCTTCCCTGCAAAAGATAATATCTGTCTTTTAGCGTGTCAACCGGACTGTCTACGATACTTGCTCCTTCATCAATGATCAAGACTCTCTCAAACATTCCCTCCAGTTCATTTATCAAATGAGATGAAATGACCATGGTTCGGGGATGCTCGTTGTAATCCTTTTGAAGTTCAGCGTAAAAGATCTCTCTTGACACCGGGTCAAGCCCAACATAGGGCTCGTCAAAAAGAGTCAGCTCTGCCCGGCTTGCCAGCCCTAAAATGATACCTACAGTGGTCTTCATGCCTTTTGATATTTTGTTGTATTTTTTATTAACATCCAATTTAAATCTTTTTATCAGATGCTTGGCAAAAGAGGTGTCCCAATTTTCGTAAAGTGTTGCAGCTAAATCAAATATCAATTTTACTTTCATGACTTCAGTTTGCTCGAAAGTCTTCCCTAAAGTTTCTCGTGCCAGACAAATCTTGTTTTGGTTTGCTTCATTGTGAGAGTAGCTTTTGCCGTCGATCACAACTTCTCCCTTGCTTTGAAGTAATTGATGGGCAATAACCTTTAACAAGGTTGTTTTTCCGGAACCATTTCTTCCGATGAGCCCTATGATCTGATTTTCTTCCAAGTCAAAGCTTAAATCATTCAAGGCCTTGAAATTGTCGTAATAATAAGTGATGTTGTTAACACTTAACTTCTTC
>CAZRYM010000011.1:41805-43232 GCA_964604305.1 uncultured Thermotogaceae bacterium
AACATTCATGCATTGGATGATCTTCGAAAGATTCCGTTTACCACAAAAGCTTCCCTATATGAATCAATCATTTTAATAATTTCTCTTTTGTCAATGTTTAGTTTTTCTGCCTCTTTTAACGTCTTCAACAGAAAGTTTTCGAAAAAATGATTTTTACGTTCCTGCTTAATGATTTCAGATGCCCCTTTTTCCACAAACATTCCCAAACCCCTTTTTTTATAAAGTATTCCCTTTTCTACCAAAAGGTTAAGCCCTTTTCTAGCTGTTGCCGGATTGACCTGAAAAGTCTCGGATAGTTGATTGGTTGAAAATACCTGGTCTTCAGCATTTAAATCGCCGGCAATAATCATATCCTCTACAATTTCAGCAATTTGTTGAAACAGAGGCTGTGCAGAATCCTCATTCAACTTCATAAAACACCTCCTTTGTTAAGTAGTTAGTTGGTTAAGTGACTAACTACTTATGTATTGTACTACATAGATTATCTTTTGTCAAGTTTTTTCTTTAGAGCCTGCTAAAACCTTTTTAAAGAAGCATGATATAATATTAAATATAGAATTTTAAGGAGTGTTAGATATGAAGAAGCTCTTTTTTAGTATTGGTATTTTAGTCATTTTGACAACAATTGTTTTATCAGCTGCCTTTGATTTAACCGGAACGTGGGTGGCTTCATTCGAAAGGCATGAAGAAGACGACGGGTTTCTAACCGCTTATGATGGAAGAGTTAGTTTTGTTTTTGAAAAACAGGAAGGACAGGTGTTTTCCGGTTATAAGCAGTTTATTGATCATTCCAAGAATTATGAGGGTATCAAAGAGGCTTTTAGTGGTGTTATTGATCATTCAGGTGAAAAACTATACTGTGCAGAACATGAAGATGGTTACCTTTTTGGCGATATCATCAATCAAAATGAAATTGTTATGTATTACGTAGATGCAGAAGATAACACGATAGCTGTTTATTACACCCTGCAAAGAGAAGGCGCCATACCGGACCTGGTGGGCAAATGGGAATCAGTAACCCATGCCGCTTACGTGAAAGAAATGGATAGGATGGGAAAAGGACAAACAGGTACTTTTATTATCACAGAACAGCACGGCCATGTATTCACAGGATATAAACTGGTCAAAACCCTTTACACCGAAGAACACAGAGAAGAATTCTCCGGTGTCATATCAAAAGACGGGCAAAAGTTATATATCGCAGAACATAACGACGGCTACGCTTTCGCAGATATTGCAGATGCCAATACCATCCATTTGTATTATTTGGAAGATAGCGAATTAAAAACCTTGTATCAAGAGTTGAAGCGAGTGGAATAAAACCAAGTAAGCTATGAGAAGGTAAAACTTCACTGCTGGCTTGTGGTTGGGGGTGGATTACCTAAGCCTAAAATCGCTAGCCCTAGCCAAAAGCATGGAGTTTCCCC
>CAZRYM010000012.1:0-40137 GCA_964604305.1 uncultured Thermotogaceae bacterium
GAATGCTCATTTTGAAGACGATATAGCAATTACGGAAGATGGCCTTAAGATTTTAAGTCGAATATAAAAACCCAAAAAAAAGACTACCTAAGGTAGTCTTTTTTTTTAGAATTACTCATATTTTTTCACAAGAAATATAGTTGCTATGATATAATTTGTTTAAATTCAATTCCTTTTTATCGGGTTTTGATGTTGCGAAAGGGGGACGAACATGCCTAAAAGATACATACCCCATACAGATGGGGAAATTAAAGAAATGCTTGCTTCGATCGGGTCTCAAAGTATTGAAGAACTATTTGAAGAATTACCAAGCGAAAAAAAAGTTACACAGTTAAACCTTCACAAAGGACTATCCGAAACTGATGTGTTAAGAAAGTTGAAGGAATGGGCAGAAAGAAATGAGGATTTGGAGAATTTTTCAGTTTTTTTAGGCGGAGGCATTTACAAGCACCTAATCCCACAGTCTATACAGTATATTGTTGAGAGAGGAGAATTCCTAACTGCTTATACACCTTATCAAGCAGAAGTTAGTCAGGGATCTCTGCAAATGTTTTATGAATTTCAAACCATGATTTGTGAAATCACAGGTATGGATGTTGCAAACTCTTCAATGTATGATGGTGGTACCGCGGCAGCTGAAGCTATGCTGATGTCTTGCAGTATTAAAAAAAAGAATCATTTTCTGGTAGCCGAATCAATTCATCCCGAGTACATGACAATAATCAATACTTACGCCAAAGGACCCGGAATAGAAATAGAACAGGTTAAGTACAACCGAGAGACCGGGATGATAGACTTAGATGATCTTAACAATAAAATCAAAGATGATACAGCGGGCTTTTTATCTGGTTATACAAATTTCTTTGGTGTAATTGAAGATATTAAAAAGCTAAGGGAAGTTACAAAAGATATTCTCCTAACAGTTTCTTGTAATCCAATGACACTCGGTGTACTTACTGCACCTGGTGATTTTGATGTGGATATAGTTACTGGGGAAGCCCAACCGTTTGGAGGATCACTATATCTTGGCGGGATGTCTTTGGGAATCTTTGCAACAAAGAAAAAATATATGAGAAAAATGCCCGGGAGAATCATAGGCAAAACAGACGATTTAGAGGGTAACAGAGGATATGTTATGGTGCTTCAAACACGTGAACAGCACATAAGAAGGGACAAAGCAACTTCAAATATCTGCTCTAATCATGCTCATAATGCCCTTGTCGCAACAATCTATCTGTCACTGCTAGGTAAAACAGGATTAAAAGAAGCAGCAACTAGAAGTCTTAAAAAGGCACATTTTCTTGCAGAAAGACTTGATAGAATGGATCGCTTTGATTTGGCGTTTACTGGTCCTTTTTTCAATGAATTTACAATAAAGTCAACACAAAACCCAAAATACATAAGAGATGAAATGATAAAAGAAAAAATAATGGGCCCCTTACCTGTTATGGAATTGACTACTAAAAAAGAACATGAGGATTTGTCATTGATTGCTGTTACAGAAGCAAACAGAATGGAGGAAATCTCTTTCTTTGCTTCCCGATTGGAGGAATTATTATGAGGCGAGATGATAGATTAATTTTTGAAAAAGGAGCTGAAGGCAGAATTGGGTACACTTTTCCTGACGAAAACATTCCAAATTACTCGATTGAAGAGATGATTCCTCAAGAACAAATCAGAACTTCCTCTCCAAGATTACCTGATTGCAGTGAAGTTGAAGTCGTTCGTCATTTCACAAATCTTTCAAAGTTAAATCATTCTATTGATAACGGTTTTTATCCCTTAGGCTCTTGTACGATGAAGTACAATCCAAAAATAAATGAAACCACAGCAATGATAAGCGGTTTTGTCAATCTTCATCCTTATCAACCTGAGTCAACATTTCAGGGAGCTTTAGAATTAATGTACTTTCTCCAACAATCTTTAGCAGAGATCAGTGGCATGGATGAAGTTACTCTTCAACCTGCCGCTGGAGCACATGGAGAGCTTACAGGGATAACTTTGATTAAAGCCTACCATGATGATAGAAGAGATACCGCAAGAGATACTGTCATAGTACCAGATTCAGCACATGGAACAAATCCGGCAACTGCTGCCATGTGTGGTTATAAAGTCAAACAAGTTGAATCAAATGAAATGGGAAGGGTTAATCTCGAAGTACTTAAAACAATGCTTAATGAAAATGTTGCCGCAATCATGCTTACCAACCCCAATACATTAGGCCTTTTTGAAGATGATATACTTGAAATACAAAAATTAGCACATGAAAATGGTACCCTGTTATATTATGATGGAGCAAACATGAATGCCATTATGGGAAAAATTAGACCTGGAGATATGGGATTTGATGTCCTTCATTACAATTTGCACAAAACCTTTTCAACACCTCACGGAATGGGAGGACCTGGAAGTGGTGCAGTAGGTGTTAAGGCAAAGCTTGCTCCATATCTTCCTATACCCCATGTAAAAAAGGACGAAGGGCATTTTTATCTAGATTATTCAATTCCAAAAACAATAGGTAAGGTAAGGAGTTTTTACGGAAATTTCAATGTTCTTATTCGAGCAGCTACTTATATACTAACTATGGGAGCAGATGGTATTAAGGCAGCAAGTGAAATGGCAGTTTTAAATGCCAATTATCTACGTAATAAAATTGAAGAAAAATTCAAAATACCATTCGGAAAGAAATGCATGCATGAGTTTGTTGCAGATGGTTCTTCTCTTAAAAAATTCGATTTGAAAACACTTGATTTTGCAAAGGCATTACTTGATTATGGGGTACATCCCCCTACGGTTTATTTCCCATTAATTGTTCATGAGGCTATGATGATTGAGCCAACAGAAACAGAGAGCAAAGAAACCCTTGACCACTTTGTTGAGATAGTTGATAAGATTCTAAAAGAAGCACAAAATGATCCTGAAAGACTAAAAAAGGCACCATATACCACACCGGTAAGAAGATTGGATGAATTAAAGGCAAACAAAGATTTAGATGTAAGATACGAAAATTGATTTAAAACTTGATTTTTTTTCTCAACTCAGTTATAATAGCATTGCTTTTTTAAAGTGGGGCCGTAGCTCAGTTGGGAGAGCGCTACCATGGCATGGTAGAAGCCGTGGGTTCAAGTCCCATCGGCTCCACCACATTTAAGGACAGTTTATAACTGTCCTTTTTTCATTAACAGAACATTTTTACATATGCTATAATATTTTGATATTTCAAGCAGAAGAGAGGTTTTCTAAGATTGATTGCAGACTTGTTTCTATTCGGTTTTTGTGTGTTCTTTCTTTATTATTCTCTAAATTGTATTTATTATTATTTTCCTTCGTGCGAAAAGAAGACAACTTCTAAACGTAATCCTCCATTTTTATCTGTTCTGATCCCGGCTAGAAATGAAGAAAAAAACATCAAAAATGTTGTTGATTCAGTACTGGAAAACGAGAATAACTACTTGGAATGTATCATTCTAGATGATAATTCTTCAGATAAAACTAAAGAGATTCTAGAAAAATATTCTGATAAACGTCTAACTGTCATTTCAGGGAAACCTCTTCCAAAAGGTTGGATAGGTAAAAACTGGGCATGTCATCAACTTTCACAAAATGCAAAGGGCGATATTATTCTCTTTTCAGATGCAGATACCATTCATTCGAAAAAAGGACTGAGTTTATTAATTGAAAAAATGACGAGCACTAATGCTGATTTACTTTCCGGCATTCCAAAGCAAATTGTAGAAAGTGTTGGAGAAGCAATAACAATCCCTTTTATTGGTCTTTTTTCTTTTGGCGCTTTACCTCATTTTCTTTTCAGAATTAAAGGGATTAGTTGGGCTGCTGCATCAAATGGTCAGTATCAATGCTTTAAAAGGACATCCTATGATGAAATAGGTGGTTACAAAGAAATTTATAAAATATTGGCCGATGATATCATTTTTCCGAAACTGTTTAAAAAAGCAGACAAAAAAGTTGTTTATACAGATGTTTCCAAATTAGTTTCTTCAAGAATGTACGATGGTTTCAGAGATGCTTTTAACGGGTTTTCTAAAAGTTTCTATCCAACGATAAATGAATCTCCATTTCTAGCAATCTTAGTTGGCGTTTTAATCTTATTAGTCTTTTTATCTCCATATCTTTTACTGTTTTTTTCACCTTCACTCAAAGCTTTATTATGTCTTATCATTTCATTTGCTTTATGGGTATTTGCTTGTATTAATATACATATCAATCCAATTTTCGCAATTTCACATCCTATTGTGCCTTTTATTTTAATTTCAATACTGATCAGTTCAGTTCATTCCCGAAAGAATAAAGGTTATCGATGGAAAGGTAGAATATATCAATGAAAACGGAGGGTATCTAATGAGAAAAGTAGTCATTACCGGTTTGGGAACCATTAATCCGGTAGCGAAAAATAAAGATGAATTTTTAACAGCTCTTCAGAATGAAAAAAGTGGTATTGATGAAATAAAATCATTTGATACAAGTGAAATTCCAGTAAAAATTGCTGGAGAAATAAAAGATTTTAATCCCAAGCTTTACATGGATAGACGGAAAGCAAAAAAATTTGATCGTTTTCTGCAATTGGGACTTGCAGCGACAAAGGAAGCTTTTGAAGATTCAGGATTAAATGATTATGATGAATGGCGAGAAACAGGTGCTGTTACAGTTTCTTCAGGAATTGGCGGAGTCCATACCGAGATGAGAGAATTTTATGAATTGTATAAAAATGGTCCCAGATATGTCAGCCCTTTTCTGATACCAATGGTAATCACTAACATGATGGCAGGTGTCGTTGCAATGGAGTATGGACTTAATGGGCCTAATTTTGCTCCTGTAAGTGCATGTGCTTCTTCTTTACACTCGCTGATCATGGGGGCAATGCTTATTGAAACTGGAAAGTGTGAGGTAGCTATAACCGGGGGAGTCGATGCCGCAGTTACGCTGCCTGGAATTATTGGTTTTTCTAACATGATGGCATTATCAAGAAAAAATAGTACTCCTCAAAAAGCGAGCAGACCATTTGACAAAGAAAGAGATGGTTTTGTTATGAGTGAAGGGAGCGGTATAATAATAATCGAAAGCGAGGAACATGCAAAAAAAAGAAACGCACCTATTTATGGTTATCTTCACGGTTATGGTATGTCAGCAGACGCGCATGATTACAGCGCATCAGATCCTGAAGGAAAGGGGCCCGCTCTCGCCATTAAAAGAGCTTTAGAGTCAGCACACCTATCATGCCGGGATATTGATCTGATTAATACTCATGGTACTGGAACTCCTATTGGTGACAATTCGGAAGGGAAAGCAATTAACAGTGTTTTTTTAACCAGTAAACCTTTAATACAATCCACAAAAACCATGATAGGACATACAATAGCTGGTTCAGGGGCAATTGAAACAATTGCAGGAATTCTGCAAGCAAAGGCAGGATTTGTACATGGTATGCAAAATCTTAACGAACCTGATGACAATTTAAAGGATTTAAACTTTGTCTATGAAAAAAAAGAGGAGAAGATCAACTGTTTTATGAAAAATTCCTTTGGTTTTGGTGGTCAAAATGCCTCAATTATAGTAGAGGTGATAAAATGATGAAGATGAATATTGATGAAATAAAAAAAGTCTTACCCCATCGTTTCCCCTTTCTTTTTGTCGATTCAGTCGAAGAAATAAACGAAGAAATGATTATAGCCAAAAAAAATTGTTCATTTAATGAACCTTTTTTTCAAGGACATTTTCCCAATTATCCTATCATGCCAGGAGTACTTCAAATTGAAGGGCTAGCTCAAGTGTCAGGTATATTCATCAAAAAACAATATCTTAAAGATGTGGATGAGAATATTATCCCTCTTTTCTTAGGAATTGATAAAGCACGTTTTAAAAGGGAAATCAGACCCGGGGACGTGTTAACATATGAAATTAAGATTGAAGAAAAAAGAGAAACCATTTTTTTTGTTTCGGGAAAGATTACTTGTGATGGTAAGCTATGTACTAAAGCAAGGCTCATGTTAGGATTTAAAGAGGATTAATTATAATTTGAAAGGAGAACACTTATGACCAGAGAAGATATTTTAAACAAAGTAAAGGAAACTTTAGCTGAAAACCTTGATCTAGAAGATGTGGAAATTTCTGAAGAATCTAATCTTTCAGAAGATTTAGATGCCACTTCTCTTGAATTGGTGGATTTGGCAATGGATCTTGAAAAGGCTTTAGATACAAGGATCGAGCTTGAAGAATTAACAGGTATCGAAACAGTCAAAGACGTGGTTGATTTAATATCTAAAAAAGTTGAAGGATAAAAAGACCCTTTCAAGGGTCTTTTTTTTCCCGCTTTTACCTAATTTATTAAAATGAATGAAGATTATTGCAGTTGAGTAATTTATGAAACGGAGATTTGTACTATACAAAGGAAAGAAGTTAGTAAAAATTGGCCAATGTTTTTCATTTTCTACAAATTCCGCAAAATGACTCCCTTTTTTTTGAAAACAAGCATATTTATTGTAAAATTATTTGGAAATCTCTTATTTTTTTAAAAAAGGGGGAATTGACCATAAGAAAGGTTAAACAGCCTAAAAAAAGAATCAGATCCCGAAACTATGAAGGAATCATCTTCCTTTCAATCTTTTTACTTTTACTAATCCCACTTTTATCAGTTATGGGAACTGCAAATTTCTTTCAGACTATGATGCTCACAGCTCATGATCTTTTAATAAATACAGTATTCTTTCTAATGGCTGTTGCCGTTTTAACGGGAGCAATTTCAGGAATGTTTTCAGAATTTGGTGTTATCAATATACTAGATAAAACTTTAAAATTTTTAATGAAACCACTCTACAATCTTCCAGGAATATCTATTGTTGGAATTATCACAACCTATTTTTCTGATAATCCAGCAATCATAAGCCTCACAAAAGACAGAAATTTCCTTAAGTATTTCCACAGATGGCAATTACCCCTTCTCTGTAATTTAGGTACATCATTCGGAATGGGACTTTTGATAAGTACCTACATGATAGCTCAAAGTACCAAACTAGGTCATTCAGTCTTTCTTCCGGTGTTTGTCGGTAATTTGGGTGCTTTAATCGGTAGTATAATCAGTGTTCGATTGATGGCTTATTTCACAAAAAAAGAACTCGGGGAAGATACATTAAATAATGATGGTTCTTCAGATATTACAGATAAACGAACAGTTAGAGAGGGAAGTGTTTTTCACAGACTATTAACTTCTATTTTGGATGGGGGAAGAGTTGGCGTTGAAATAGGTTTGGGTATAATCCCTGGTGTGCTCATTGTCAGCACATTTGTGATGATGCTCACTTTTGGCCCTAAAGATCCCGTATTAGGGTATCAAGGTATTGCCTACGAAGGTGTTGCTGTATTACCCTGGTTTGGTGAAAGAATATTTCCCGTGTTGAAATTTTTCTTTGGTTTTGAATCATCAGAATTACTTGCATTTCCGTTAACCTCTTTAGGCTCAAGTGGTGCAGCCTTGGCCCTTGTTCCAAATTTTATAGAAAATGGTATTTTAGGAAACAACGAAATTGCTGTCTTTACAGCAATGGGAATGTGCTGGAGCGGATATCTTTCTACACACATCGCAATGATGGATTCTTTGGGGTACAGAAACCTAACAAATCGAGCAATTCTAAGCCACACTATAGGTGGTTTGTTTTCAGGAATTGCAGCTCATTTCATGATGCTAATTTTTTGATTAAAAACTGAATCAAGTTAAGGAGGTATTTATGAAAGGATATATACAAATCTATACTGGTAACGGAAAAGGCAAAACAACAGCCGCGCTTGGCTTGAGTTTAAGGGCAGTTTGTGCCGGGAAAAAGGTATTCTTCGGCCAATTTGTGAAGGGTATGGACTACAGCGAGTTAAAAGCCTCACAAAGCTTAAATGGTTTTGAAATTAAACAATACGGCAGAAATTGCTTCATCCAAAATGAACCTGAAGAAGAAGATATACGAATGGCTAAAGATGGTTTGACTGAACTTGGACAAAAAACTAAATCCGGAGATTATGATATTGTTGTCATGGATGAATTAAATATTGCACTTTTTTTTAAACTTTTTGATGTTGACAGTGTGATTCAGATAATCAAAGAAAAGCATGAAAAAACTGAAATAATAATAACAGGAAGATATGCCCCTGAAGAACTGATTAATATTGCTGATCTAGTGACGGAAATGAAAGAGGTAAAACACTATTACCAAAAGGGAGTACAAGCCAGAGAAGGTATCGAAAAGTGAATGTGCTATAATTTTACAAAACAATCGGGAGGATGAAGATGAATGTAAATAAGATCGATCACATCGGTATTGCCGTGGAATCGATAGAAGAATCGCTAAAACTTTACAAAGATGCATTGGGTATGGATTTCCATGGTGTCGAAGAAATGACTGAAAGAGCATTAAAAACTGCTTTTATCAAAACTGGGGATTCCATGATTGAATTACTTGAACCAACCTCTGAAAAGAGTACGGTTTTTAAATTCATTAAAAAAAAAGGACAGGGAATTCATCATATCGCATTAAATGTAGAAAATATCGAAGTAACAATGGAAATACTTCAAAAAAAAGGGTATAGGCTTTTATCTGAGAAACCGGAGAACGGAGCTCATGGGACCAAGGTGGTATTTCTACATCCAAAGAGTACCAATGGAGTTCTTTTAGAATTAGTTGAAGTCAATCATTGATGGAAAGGATGAGATAAGATGTCAACGATGAAGGAATTGATCGATGCCTTTAAGGAAAAAAATAAACAAATTGAAAAAGGTGGCGGTGATAAAAGGATAGAAAAGCAACATAAAAGTGGCAAATTAACAGCAAGAGAAAGAATCTCCATCCTACTAGATGATGGTTCTTTTGTTGAAATTGATAAATTTGTCAAACACAGATGTGACAATTTTGGATTAGATAAAAAAGAAATTCCTGCTGATGCCGTTGTAACAGGTATAGGAACAATAAACGGGAAAAAAGTTGCTGTTTTTTCTCAGGATTTCACAGTTATGGGCGGTTCTTTAGGAGAAATGCATGCAAAAAAGATTATGAAGATCCAAGATCTTGCTTTGAAGATGGGCATTCCTGTCATTGGAATTAACGATTCGGGTGGTGCTAGAATACAAGAAGCTGTAGATGCCTTATTTGGATATGGAGGTATTTTTTTCAGGAACACGCGAGCTTCGGGAGTAATCCCCCAAATATCAATTATAATGGGGCCTTGTGCAGGGGGGGCAGTTTATTCTCCTGCAATTACAGATTTTGTTATCATGGTTGATAAAAATGCAAAAATGTTTATTACTGGTCCACAAGTGATTAAAGCTGTTACCGGTGAGGAAGTATCTCAAGAAGAACTGGGAGGTGCAACCGTCCATAATTCAAAGAGTGGAAATGCTCACTTTATTGCTGATTCCGATCAAGATGCATTGGAACTGTGCAGAGATTTGGTGGATTTTCTTCCCTCTAACAATTTGGAACAACCTGATGTATTAAAAGAAGATGCACAATACAATCTATCTAATTCAAACAACATTTCAGATATTGTTCCTGCAGATATGAAAAAGGCCTACGATGTTAGAGAAGTTATTAAATGTGTTGTAGATGACGACCACTTTTTTGAAGTTCATGCTTTATATGCCACAAATATCGTAACAGGATTTGCAAGAATAGGTGGCCATACAGTAGGTATAGTTGCGAATCAACCAAAAGTTTGGGCGGGGAGTCTTGATATTAACGCTTCAGACAAAGGGGCTCGATTCATAAGATTTTTAGATGCTTTCAATATCCCAATTTTGACATTTGTTGATACTCCCGGGTTTTTACCTGGAACAAACCAGGAATTTAACGGGATAATAAGACATGGGGCTAAATTACTATACGCATATAGTGAGGCAACCGTGCCGAAAATCACTTTGATATTAAGAAAGGCTTATGGTGGAGCCTATATTGCCATGGGAAGTCAACACTTGGGAGCAGATTTGGTTTTCGCATTACCTTCAGCCCAAATAGCTGTAATGGGGCCTGAAGGAGCAGCAAATGTAATTTTCAGAAAGGAGATTGAAGGAGCAGATAATCCTGAAGCCACCAGAAAAGAAAAAATAGATGAGTATAAAAACAGGTTTGCAAATCCTTATCAAGCCGCTTCAAGAGGATATGTAGATGCAGTAATTTCTCCTGATGAAGCCAGAACTCAATTATATAAAGCTCTTAAAATTACTGAAACAAAGGCTGAGATGAGCCCTGAAAAGAAACATGGTAACATTCCTCTTTAAATTGTTTATAAAAGGGTTGATTTGATGAACGTAGGCACCATATCATTAGTAGGAATAAGTGTTGTATTTTTTACATTTGTCGTTCTTTTTTTGCTGTTTAAATTATTGGCCAAACTGTTCGGAGACAAACAATACAAAAAAACGACCATTTCTGATAAGCTGAATATGACTTCAACTGAGAATTCGAATTCACAAAAAAATAATATGGAAAGCATCCCATCCGAAGCATCAAATACAGAAATAGTAGCTGCTATAACTGCAGCGTTATGTTCCTTTACTTCTAATAATATTCGGATACTGAATATTAAAGAAAAGGGATCCTGCAGTGGGGTCCATTGGAGAACAAAGAAAGCACAAATTTGGAGACCGCTAAGAAAAGGAGTTAAAAAATCATGGTAAAAAAATATAATGTCAAAGTAAACGGGAAAGCATACGAGGTTGAAGTAGAAGAGATGCAATCCGGAAATCAAAGTCAAAAAAAAGAAATACAACAGCAGGATCCAGTTCCAAACCAAACTGTTAATGAAAAAACCACTCAAAATAGTACAGAAAGTCAAAAACAACCTGAGAAACCCCAATCTGAAGTGGTCAAAGAAAAAGGCTCTATTTCATCAATTACCGCTCCAATGTCAGGATTGGTGATAGATGTGAAAGTAAAAAAGGGAGACAGTGTTAATTCCGGGGATAAATTACTGGTTTTAGAAGCAATGAAGATGGAAAATGATATTGTAAGTGACATTTCAGGGGTAATCGAAGAAGTCCAGTGTAAAAAAGGAGATAATGTAGAAACCGGAGAAACACTTATTACAATAGCATAAAAAAGAAGAGGGGATGGTATTATGTGGGAAACAATAAAAAAAGAGGATACCGAAATATATGAAATTTTCCAAAAAGAATTGAATCGACAAGAAACTGGGTTAGAACTAATTGCATCAGAGAATTTTGCATCGGTTGCCGTTATGGAAGCAATGGGAAGTGTATTAACCAACAAATACGCTGAGGGTTATCCAAAAAAGCGATACTATGGTGGATGTATCTTTGTCGATCAGGCTGAACAATTAGCGAGAAACAGGGTAAAAGAGCTATTCAACTGTAAATATGCAAATGTTCAACCTCACTCAGGATCTCAGGCCAATATGGGTGTCTACTTTGCAATAGCAGAACCGGGAGATACCATATTGGGTATGTCCTTAAGTCACGGGGGGCACCTTACGCATGGTGCATCTGTTAATTTTTCCGGAAAAATCTACAAATCAGTTCAGTATGGAGTAAAACTTGATACAGAACTAATTGATTATAACGAAGTTGAAAGGCTCGCTTTAGAAAACAAACCCAAAATAATCGTAGCAGGTGGTAGTGCTTATTCAAGGATTATTGATTTTAAACGATTTAGAGAAATAGCTGATAAAGTAAATGCTTTTTTAGTCGTTGATATGGCTCATTTTGCCGGACTTGTAGCGGCCGGATTGTACCCAAATCCTCTGGAATATGCACACGTGGTCACAAGCACGACGCACAAAACCTTAAGAGGTCCAAGAGGCGGTATCATACTAACTAATAACAAAGATCTTTACAAGGCAATTAATAAAACGATATTCCCAGGAATTCAGGGAGGCCCTCTCATGCATGTAATTGCAGCAAAGGCGGTTAGTTTCCTGGAAGCCCTTCAACCATCGTTTAAAGATTATCAAAAAAAGGTTAAAGAAAATGCTAATAAACTTGCAAAGGAACTTGAAAAAAGAGGTCTGAGAATTGTTTCAGGTGGAACAGATACTCATGTCTTTCTTGTAGATCTTACCGCAATGAAAGTAACGGGAAAAGCAGTGGAAAATGGTCTTGAAGAAGTTAATATTACGGTGAACAAAAATACAATTCCAGATGAGAAACTATCTCCTTTTGTAACCAGTGGTATACGGATAGGTACTCCTGCGATAACAACCAGAGGTATGGGTCTTGATGAAATGCCTGAAATAGCAGACATAATCGTTACTGCAATAAAGTCGATGAATGAAGACGGAGAAATAAAAGATGGAGAAAAAGAGACACTTCTAAATAGAGTTAAAGAGATGTGTAAAAAATTCCCTCTTTACAAGAATAAAATATAAGGAGTGAAGAATATGATTTTGACTACAACACCAACGATAGAAGGGAGAAGGATTGTAGAATATAAAGGGATTGTATGTGGTGAGGTTATAACAGGAGTAAATTTTGTGAAAGACTTCATGGCTGGGATCAGAGATTTTGTAGGCGGTAGATCAAGCAGCTATGAAAAAGAGTTAATAATCGCCAGAGACAGTGCCTTGGCAGAAATGCGGTCGAGAGCTCTTGAAATAGGGGCGAATGCGATTGTAGGTATAGACATTGACTATGAAGTTTTAGGATCCAGTGGTGGCATGCTAATGGTTAGCAGCTCAGGAACAGCGGTTATTGTTGAATAGAGAGGTGTGTATTGAATGACCAGAAAACAAACGGCTGGCTCCCTCACAGGAGGGTTGATATTAATAGGATTAGCCATAATAATCTTGGTAAAGGATATATCCTTTTTCCCATGGATACTAGCAGTTATAGGAGTTGCAATTCTTCCGGGTAGTATTCTAAAAGAAGGTTGGCGACATGCTCTTACTGCATCTTCTTGGCTGATTGGATTGGCATTATGTTTTTATTTTGGGGTTTTTTGGCCAGGAATATTGATATTAATTGGAATCACTTTGATTTTAGAAGGTCTATTTTCAAAGCGCTCTTATAAAAGGAATATCTTTGATGAAGAGTAGTAAATCAAAAAGAGGATCATCACGATCCTCTTTTTGATTTTAAGATTAAACTCTTTTTTCAAAACTTTGGATTTTATTTTTTATTAATTGTTCAATATCAGAACTTTGAGAAACTTCGACGATTTGATTGCTTTTTATATAATAAAGATATCCTTTTTGCGGTTTTGGTGAAAGGAGTTTCTCAAGGCAATAAAGATAAAACCTAATTTGAAAGGCATAATCTTCATCATCTTGAACTGAACCTGATGAGTATTTAAAATCCACTATTTTCCATACTTTTTCACTCAAAAATAGTTTATCGACAGTCCCTGTTAGGATATATTTCCCAAATTTCTTTCTTATTGGGATTTCACTGTAATTTATTTCTGCTTTTTCGATTGCTGTAATCAAAGGCGATTTAAACGCCGCCATCTCTTTGATAATGTTTTTTACATCAGAAAAATAATCATCAAAAGCCAGTGATTCAGCAAGTTTTTCACGAATTCTGTTCGGTGTTATTGATGACAAAGGAAAATTTCCTAAATCCTCTAATACCTTATGAACCAAGGTTCCTTTTGTTTTTCTGTCTAAATTTTTATTTTCATCAAAATCAAAATTTACAATTGTCTCGTATCTTTCCATACCATTAATGTCATGTGTTTCTCTGTTGAGTAATGTCGGACTAACATATTTTTTCCATTCTTTTTGATCAAGTGCATAAACTGTTTTCGGAATCTGAATATCTTTTTCAATTTTTCCCTCATAATTGTCTGTATTTATCTCTTTTTCTACTATATTTTTTAAAGAAGAAGGTTTGACGATCTCAAGATACTGATTAACCGGACTCTTTAATTCTTCTTTCCAAAGATCGTCTTTATCTTTTTCATGTAGAATATCACAAGCTATTAAGGCATTTCTAAAGCAGGCATTTTTTTTATTTTTAGAAGGTTTTGAATAACTCAAAATCAGTTCTCTTTCAGCTCTTGTAAAAGAAACGTACAAAACACGTTTTTCCTCTTCGTCTTCTTTTGCCTTTTCATAAACAAGCATCCTGGAATAATCAGAGCCTGAAACTTCATCAATCGGATCTTTAAAAGACATCTCATTTGTCTCATAGTTTACCAATAAATTGGGTTTTGAACGACCGGACTGCTTAACATAACCAAGCTCTGGAACAATTACTATAGGAAATTCAAGCCCTTTTGATTTATGAATCGTCATAATCTTCACAACATTACTTTTTTCATTTTCCAATGATGCTTCACCCTCATTACTATTTTCCATTCCTTCAATTCGCTTTAAAAAAAGTCTAATAGAGATTTCACCTTCAAAAAGTTGAGCAAATTCCAAAAATTTCTTGAGATTTAGCAGTCTTCTGGTGGGATTAGTCAGCTGTGAAATGACAAACTCGTAGTCAAAGATATGAATGATTTTTCTAACCAACTTTGATGGGCTTAAAAAATTAGCCTGATTTCTAAGTACGACAAATTGTTCATAAAATGATGAGTTAACATTTCCCCTTTCAGAGTAACTCTCCCAAGCTTTCAAGAGAGACTTTTTATTTTCTTTCCTCAACTCTACTAACTCAGAATCCGAAAAAGGACTTACAAAGCTTCTTAAAAGGATTAAAAGGTTCTCTTCATCGGTTGGATCAAAAAAAGCTCTGAGAAATGCCGTAAGCGTAGCAATTTCGGGTTTTTTAAAAAAGCCCCTGCTCCCATTGATGTAAAATGGTATTTTATGCCTTTTTAAAGCGTCTTCCAGAATTTCTACTTTTGTCATACGGCGCATTAATATGGCAAAGTCTTTATAGGAAACGCCATTCTCAACTCGGTTATTAATATATCGACTAATATTTTCACATTCTTCTTCAAAAGAATCAGCAATGGGAAGTAATTTAACTGGTTGTTTGACTATTTGCTTGGCTTCTGCTGATAAAGAATCATATTTTACAGTATAATTTAGATCTGGTTTTGCTTGGAATATCTTCGGAAAAACAAGATTAAAAAATTCAATGAGTTCACTGTTTGATCGGTAATTCTTGAACAATTCAAAAATTTCGTTATTTTGAAATTCCTTTTCAGTTTTGTTATATACACTGACATCAGCACCGTTAAAATAATAGATTGATTGTTTGGGATCTCCTACAAAAACTACTTTATTTTGATCATTATTCAACAAATCCACAATTTCTTTTTGTTGTTGATTAGTATCTTGAAATTCATCTACTATGATACACTTAAACCGTTTCTGAAGTTTTTCTCTGAGTGCGTCTTCGAGTTTTAAAACTTTTATTGTCTCAAATATAAGACCATCATAATCGAGTTTGTTATCACTTTTATTTTCCTGCTGATAATTGCGCGCCATTTCATTAAAAGCATTTTTGAATTCAGGCAATAATTGTCTTATTCGTTTACCCGTTTTGACATCATCGGTTTTGGTTTGAAGTTTTGAAAAATTAATTTTTGATACCTCATATTGCTTTTTATTCAAGGCTTCTTCGAATAAAAGTAAAAGGTTGTCATATCTGTATAGATACGCCAGTTCTTCTATCTTTTCAAATCTTACAGAGCCTCCTGATTCGTTAAAGTAATTCCTGACAATATGCTTAATCCTTCTTTTTTTTTCAGCTTCGTCGATTATTTCAAACATAGGGTCAACACTTGATTGCAAGGGAAATTCTCTTAAGATACGTGAACAAAAAGCGTGCAGTGTTGATATCCAGGCATAATTAACCCTTTTTTGTAATTTAGCAAGATGGCTTTTTTTTTGATTTCCCTCTATGCTTTCAGAAAAAACTCTTATTTTCTGCTTAATTCTTTCTTTCATTTCATTTGCTGCCTTTTCAGTAAAGGTTATAGCCAAAATATTTCTTATTTCATATTGTCGGTTAAAAAGCAAATCAAAATACAATTCTGTAATTGTTCGAGTTTTGCCTGTTCCTGCACCGGCTTTTACAAATATGTCCCCGGTACTTTTAATGATAGATATTTGCTCACGATTTAATCCAAACATCATAAATCCCCCATTTTTTTTCTTATATCGCATAACCCGGAGTCCTTATGGGGACATCTATAACAATTGACTTTTTCAATATTGTTGAAATCACCTTGAAATATATGTGAGACCTTTGAGTCTATCTCTTCCAAAAGTTCTTTAAAAGTTAATTCCCTATCTTTACGGGCATCTTCTATGACAAACAAGTCATCTTCTGCATGGTATTTTAAGCATAATCCGGTTATTTTCTTTTTCTTTGATATAATTGGTAAAAATGCCAATCCTTCGGGCATTTTAAATAATTTACTGGTTGCATAAGCGTACATCATCAATTGATGCGAGGACTTTTTATCCGCACTGCTTTCAGAACGTTTATAATCGTAAAGAAAAAAATCCCCATTTTGATTAAAATCCATTCTATCTATCTTTCCGATGAAATAAATGTCCCGTTCAGGAATAAACTTGACTTTGTCATCTTTCGTTATTTCCACTTCAAAATCTCTTGGAAAAAAAACTGATGGTCCATACTCCTCGGGATTTGGATTTGAAAAAATGTATTTTGAATCTCGGTATTTTTTCAAGAAATCATTTATTAATTTTGTAAAAAAGTTTACTTCAGCCTCGTAGAGGATTTTTTCCGGATGAAACATCTTTGCTTTTATCTCATTTCTTATAATTTCTTGAACATCATTCCTAAAAAAAACATTAAATTCAACTGCTGACAAATTTTCCAATAAACAGTCTTTATCTGTAAGATTCTTAAAAACAGCATGAAGGATAGAATGAAGGATTTGACCTTCAACAAAATAATCAAAACCTTCCTTTTCTTCAATCGTTGTTTTTACTTTTAAAATATATTGATAAAAAAAATCGTTATAACACTTTTTCAAAACACCATATTTTGAAGGACTCAAAGTGTCTCCAAATAACTTAGGGATTGTTGATTTATTTTCTACAATAAAAGCTGAGTTGTTATTAAATTTTAAAAGCTCAACCTTTCTTTTAATCTCTTGCCAGTCATATTTAAATTCTGAACAAAGTTTGATAAATCTTTCGTCGTTCATATGAATCTTATCAAGTTTTGAAATCAGATAATCTTTAATTGCGTAATCATTTGTAAAATTCACCTTTTCTATATCCAAGAAAAAATCTTCTTCTAATTCCTTCTTTTTATTTGTAATTATTTTAAGAAAACGATCAATATAAAAAGACCTGTTATACGGCATTCCGTTTAAATCACCTTGTGGATAAACAAAGATGGCTTTTTTAGCTGTTTTTCTAAGAGACAAAACAAAATCTCTTTCCTCTCTTTGAATGTAAGTATCAACAAAGGGACTATCGTTAACTAACAGTAAATCATATACTTTGTTCAAAACAATCTTTGGATAATTTCCATCAAGAAAATCTGCGTAAATTCTTACATCAGTTTTTCTGTACCTGGAGGATTCAAGATCCATTATCAGGCATTTATTTTCAATGAATTCAGAACTGTGAAAATGTTTATTCTCTAAAAAAATATTCAAATATTTCCAAAATTCAGATGGTCTTATTGCAGGTTTCTTTGATTTTTTGATAATAATAAAAAAATGTTTTAATGCGGGTAATAAATCTTCAAAAAAAGCCTTTACAGATATTCTTTCAAACTCTTCATTAGAGATGACCCCCATTTTGTCAAGTTTTTCGTATAGATATTTGAAATAATTGTGATATTCGAAAAACTCTCTTTTTTTCATTGAAGAAAATAAAATCCCCAAAGAATCGAAGACATCGTCCAAAACCAATCTGACCTTTTTAATATTTTCAAGACTTTCTTCGTTTTGCTTTTTTAAGTCTCTCTCGTCCTCTATTGAAGATGAATATGCATTAATTTTTTCAAGTATAAACCTCTCATACCGGTATAATTTTTCATACCAGTTGTTTTTCCTGATTTTTAAAGTAGAATATCTGCTGGAAAAATCCCCAATAAAACTCTTTCCATAAGATAAACCTGCTTTTTCAAACACTTCCTGAAGGGTAGCGAAAGACAAATCATGATATTCTGCTAAACCGGATTCGATGTAGTTAAGTATCATTTCTGATTCAAAGCCCTTGTAAAAAACCTTAAATGGCAAAATTAACCTATTAATATTGATACTTTCAAGAATCGTTACATCTCCCTCAAAACGATAAGGAATGCCCATATTTTCAAAAACTCGTGAAAGGGGCAATCCATTCCGTTTAATATTCCTTGTGATAATTCCAATTTCACCTAAGGAAACCTGTTTCTTAATTACCAAATCTTTCACCATGGAGCCAATTAACTTGTACTGATCTTGTGAATTAACTGCATTGGCAAAAACAAGGGGAAATTCCTCAGTCATAACACCTGAAAAACTTTCTTTTTCCTTTTTAAGATTACCTTCATAAAAATTATCACATATTCTATCAATGACAGAAGGAGATAGATTTTCTATTACTTTGTTTCTAACAACGCATTTATCTCTGTTTACACCCTTTTGTAAAGAATTTATAAATGACACCAAAGAGGGCTCTTCAATCTGCAATTCCAAGGTAGTTGGGACTGCAATATAAGTTTCTAAAAATTGTGGGATAAACACGGTTAAAAAAGTTCTAATAGGTTTTGGAAAATCGTAAAAACCATCGATAAAAAGAAATTGTTTGTTATTTTCTAAATAGTAATTTCCTTCATTAATGATTTCAGCTATCATCCTGTATGCATCATAAGTTGAAAACATATTATTTGCTTCAAGTAAATTTCTGAATTTGGAATATAACCCTGCAAACATATTGATCAAAGGATCTTCAGTACCATCAGCATCGGCAAAAACATTCTCCTGGTCCTGTTCGTTAACAATATTAAAATAGGTGAGAAACAACTCGACAATTCCTATTCCTGAATTCAGGAGCTCTTTCAATTCACTATTATCAGCTAAAACATCAAGAACAAGAGCGGAAAGCATTTCTCGATCAACATGAATTTTGTCGGGATGATATTTTTTTAATTCTTCAACAACATATTGATTAATAACTTTGAAATTGCTATTAAAGATTGAATCTGCCTTTTCGATATATCTTTCACGAAAATCATGTAAAAAACCTCCTGATGAACCAAGTAACAGATAGCTCAATGCTCCATGTTGTTTTTGTTTTTTTAGCATTTGGTTCATTATATACAAAGTTTTATCAGTTCTTTGCGGGCCTTTAATTAAAAAAATATTTGTCAATTTTTCACCGTTTTCCTCAGACTTCAAATAAACATATTTTGTATTTTAACGTGATTGTGACAATTGTGCTTTTAATTCTACTATAAACCAACTCTGTCATTTTTTGATTATAACATAGGCTTAAAATACTGAAATTTCCATGAGCAAGTTTTCCCCAGAAAAAACAGATTTAACAAGTTATCTTTATCATGGTATAATCTAAGGGTACATAAAACAAAAAAGGAGGATTCATTATGAAAAAACTGTTTGTTTTCACTCTTGTCGTATTGATGAGTATTTCGCTATTTGCGGTGACTTCGCATTTGACAATTTTGCATGTGAATGATACACATGGTCATGCCTGGCAGGATGGAGAGATAGGCGGATTTGCAGGTGTATCGACTGTTGTTGATGCCATCAGAGAAGAAGTTGAAGCCTGTGGAGGAAATGTTTTGGTTTTACATGCAGGAGACTATAACACAGGTGTCCCTGAATCTGACCAACTTGATGCAGTTCCTGATATAGTTGGAATGAACATGGTTGGATTTGACGCGGTGGTTCTGGGAAATCATGAATTCGATAAAAACCGAGAAGTCCTGTTAAAACAAATGGACTTACTTAATATGCCCGTCCTTAGCGCAAACATTTTGGATGAAAATGACGAGAATCCAGTAACTCCCTATGTGATATTTGATTTTAAGGATATTTCAGTCGCTGTTTTAGGACTCACTACTGAAGAAACAGCAATATTAGAGCCTATTTATCTTGATAACTGGAGATTTGCCAATGCAATTGACATTACAGCGGAACTACTTCCTATTTTGGAAAAAAATGCAGATATCATAGTTGCATTAGCACATTTAGGATATCAACCCGGTTTGGAAGATCCAAAAACAACCTCAAACGAATTAGCTGCTGCGTTCTCCAACATTGATGTAATTGTTGACGGACACACTCACACATTCTTTAAAACCCCTCCAGTAATAAACAACAGTATCATAGTTTCTGCAGTTGATTGGAATAAATACGTCGGAAGACTTGACCTAACCATAGTGGATGGCGAAGTTGTTGATTCTCAGTGGGAATTAATCCCATTAGAAGGTGTAGAACAACAACCAAAAGTACTAGCTGCTATGAATTATTTCATGAAACAGGGGGATGCTAAACTGAATGAAGTAATAGGAAAGACAGAAATCCACCTTAATGGTGAAAGAGCTGATGTAAGATCTAAGCCAACAAATCTTGCAAATATGATTTCCGATTCAATCAAATGGAAGACAGATGCCGACATTGCTCTTCAAAATGGTGGTGGAATAAGGGCATCTATTGAAGCAGGAGATATTTCTTATCGAGATATTCTGACCGTTCTTCCATTTGGGAATACTGTCTACGTTATGGAGCTAAAAGGCAGTGAAATAATGGAACTGATAGACTTTATGGTTACTATCCCCGCGGGTGCCGGAGCTTATCCCCACCTTGCTGGTTTGACATTCACTTATGAAAATGAAAATGTAAAAGACGTTAAAGTCAACGGTGAAACCATTAAAATGGATAAGGTTTACCGATTAGCCACAAATAATTATCTTGCTATGGGCGGAGATGGTTATGAAGTACTTTCTAAGAATGGTGACAAAGGATATGACACAGGTTTTGTTGCAGCTGATGTCCTTAGAGGCTATATGGAACATCTTGGAACGATAACTGAATACACATCTGAAGCAAGATACAATAGAAAATAATCGAACTTTAGGAAAATCCCAAAAAGGCTCCGCTATAAAAGCGGAGCCTTTTTGCTTTCACCAATCTTTTTTGCAAAATAGATAAAGGGTGTATCAAAAATAGCCACTATTAACTTAAAGAAATACGTTGTTATTAAAATCTCAAACCAGATGTTTATTGGGAACAGCCCTAAAAATGCAATTAAACAAAAAACTGTTGAATCGATTAATTGACTTACCAAAGTTGATAAATTGTTTCTCAACCAGAGATATTTTCCCTTTGTTTTTTCTTTCCAAAATTGAAAGGCCCAGACATCATGCAATTGTGAAAGTAAATATGCTGATAAACTTCCAAATGCTATTCTTGGCATGAATCCAAATAAAGCATCCAAATGAGTCGAGGCAAAATCATCAGGAGCCGGTTGAAAAAGTAAGGAAAATTGCATGTACAAAGTCATGATTAAAAGGCTTGAAAAACCTATAAATACAGCCCTTTTAGCCTCTTTTTTCCCATAAAGCTCACCAATCACGTCTGTAGCAAAAAAGATACTTCCATAGAGAATGTTTCCTAAAGTAGCTGTTATACCAAATAACTCTACAGTTTTTAAAACTTGAATATTACAAATGATTATATTGGCTGCAATAAGCATAAAAAGGCCTTTCTTTCCAAATACTCTAAAAATAAACAAAGCTATTGATAAATCTACTACCATAAAAACAAACCATATTAATCCATTCAAAGATATCCCCCCCAAAGAAAAATTCATGACGATTTTACCATATCTTGTTGAAATAATCACTTCAATTATTCGTCTATAAAGTAGAACTAATTAGATTATTATAACTTGCGGAGGTTTTTATATGAAAAAGCAAATGGTAATACTTCTTGTTTCATTACTCTTGACTTTATTTGGATTTTCAATTAATTTTGAGGATTTTGTTTTTTACAACGATTTTGACACAGGCTTTGAAGTAGCTAAGATACTAGATAAAAATGTACTGATAATATTTACCAGTTCCAGTTGTCCTTATTGTTCCCAATTAAAAGAAGACGTGATATCTTCAGAAGAAGTAATGACCTTTTTAATTAACAATTATATATTAATTGAAATTAGAGCTGATGATAAAAGAACAGGCCATTTTAACGTGGAAAATGCAAGGTTCGACAAAGAGGGTAAAGAATTTACCTATCAGGAGTTGTTTTATTTGTTTGATGTCAGAGGAGTACCGGCATCGTATTTTTTCAATCGTGATCTTGAATTCCTAGGAGGATTACCGGGATATTTACCAGCTTCAGATTACATTAAATGGTTGAAATATGTTGAAACGGAAAGTTACAAAAATGGTGATATCAATACTTACGAAATGGACAACAATTATAAGGGAACTTTGCAAGTAAAAACCATGAAAGAATCAGAACTAAATATTATAGAAAAGCATTTGCCTGAATTGTTAACATTTTATTCCTATGAAAAATTCAAAGAAATGAATTTGATAACAATGAACCCATTTAAATATTACATCATTAGCGAAGGAAACATCAAAGATGTGCAGAACTACCTTGATGAACTAGATAAAAAACTACTTTACAACGTTTACGTTTTAGAATGACTTTTTAAACTGTCAAGGATTTCATTATAAATTCTTTCAGAAGGATCATAATCAGGTTTTAAGAGCTTTAAATTATTTCTAATGGATTGAGAAACCTTCTTATCGATTAATAAATTTATAATGTTGATTATACTCTTGGAATCAGCTTCTCTTTCTTCTAAATAAAATCCAGCGCCATTTTTCTCAAGAGAAATGGCGTTTATTAATTGATGGTTTTCTGCGGCACCTGACCAGGGAATAATAAGTGATGGAACGCCATAAGCGATGACTTCAGCCACTGTTGTTGCTCCTCCTCTGATGATTGATGCATCAGAAACCGCCAGGTATCTATGCATGTCAATAATGAAAGGCACAGCTTTTACAAAAGGATAACGTTCAAGTTTTTTTATAAATGATTCATCTCCACATGAATGAAGAAAGTCTATTTTATATTGAGGATTATTCATGATTTTATCATAAACTTCTATCATGCTATCATTTATAAAATCTGATCCTTTACTGCCACCGGCAACAATAATTATCCTCTTATTTGGATTGATTCCATAATATTCAAAGATTTGCCTGTTCTTCTTTTCAACTTTTCTGACCGGATTTCCCGTATGTTTTATTTTATGTGCAAAACGGATATCAAAATCTCTTGCACTTTCTGCGAAACTAATAAAGATTTTTTCTGATTTTGGACAAATAATCTTATTGGCCAATCCTGCTATCGCATTCTGTTCGTGAATAAAATTTGGAATATTCATTTTTTTGCTTGCAAGCCCCAAAGGTACAGAAATATACCCTCCTGTAATAAAACTGAAATCGGGTCTGAACTGTTTCAGTTCCCTGACGCAATCACGATAAGCACGATAAGTATTATAAATAACTGAGAAATTTGACAAACTGTAGAAAGGTCTTCTTAAACCGTTTATTTTAAGCTTTACAATTTTGGCTTCAGGAAAAAGTCTCATTATTTCACGATTTTCCAGTCCATGAGGAGTTGCAAAGTACAGCACTTCTAACTTATCTTTATTCTTTTTAAAGTAATCTAATACGGCCACTGCTGGGTATATATGTCCACCTGTTACACCACCTGCTACTGCTATTTTCATAAAAAAATCACTCTCTCCCCATAATTATAATTTCTTGAGTGTGTCCTGTATATACTCTTCCCAAAAGCGCTTAAAGAATAATAAAAGCGGTATTCCCAATAAGATACCGGCTAACCCTAAAATACTTCCTGCTAAGAGTATTGAAAGAAGTATTGCAAACCAGTTCAAATGCATTCTGGATCCCTGAATTTTGGGGTTTAATAACCAAGTTTCCAATTGATTGGAGATAATTAGAACAATTAGTATTTTAATAAATCCAGCCAATCCACCGTGTACGAAACCAAGTAACAAAGCGGGAATAGCAGCTATAAAGACTCCAAGATAGGGGATAAAATTCGTAATACCCGATAAAAATCCAAGAAAAAGGGAATATGGTATTCCCGCTAAAAATGTACCAAAACCAACCATTAGCCCCACCAGAAGAGCAATAATCACCTGGCCTCCGATAAAATGCCTAATATCAAGGTAAAATTCTTTGATAAATCTAAGGGATTTGCTTTGTGTGGATTTAGGAAAAAACCTCCACAAATTCTTTTTAAAAATTGGAGTTAATGCGGTAAAATACGAAGCAGTAATAACAAAGATAATAGTAGATGTCGTTGCATTGGGTATGTATTTAATTATTGTATTTAACACATTCGCGCCTAATTCCGAAAAGTTTTTTCCAATTTCACCGATAAAAGAATCGATCCAATCGATTACACTTGGGTCAATATTTCTGTTCTTGAAGAATTCTTCAACATTTAAATCCTGTGATGTCCTCGATAATAGGGGAAATAATCTTTGCCCTTCTTCTATCAAAATTGGAAATATTGAGTAAATTGCATACGCCAATAAGAAAAACATTAAAATAGAACTTATCACCACAGCTACTTTGTATTTTAAAAATTTAAATTTACTTAAAAAATTAGCCGGAACTTCAATTATCAAAGAAAGATACCAACCAAAAAGAATGGCACCAAGTATTGATTCAGAGGCCTTGAAAAGAAAGAAAAAAAGTAGAAAGTATATCAAAAACATCCACATTGCAGGATCAAAAACCATCGTTTTCTTATCGATATTCTTCATATATCCTTTTTACCTCCTGGATATCTTGCCAAGTTAAGAATTTCGGTGATCCTTTAGCTTTAGATGGATTCCTAAGCAAATAGCTGGGGTGGAACATTGGAAAAATCATAGACTTTTCTTTATACTGAATCACTTTCCCTCTCATTGAGGTTATTCGAATGTTCTTTTTTTCCAGAAGGTAAGATAATGGAACTGCACCCAGGGTAACGATAAGAACTGGATTAATGATTTGTAGTTGAGAAAATAGGAATGGAGAACAACTATTCATTTCATCGGGCATGGGATTTCTGTTGTTTGGAGGTCTACATTTGACTATATTCGTAATGAATATATCTTCCCGCGAAAAAGAAACAGCCTTCAAGATTTCATCAAATAACTTACCTGCTCTACCTACAAAAGGGCGGCCTGTTACATCTTCTTCTGCTCCAGGGCCTTCACCGATAAAAACAACTGGCGAATTGATATTGCCTTCGCCCGGTACAGTCATATTTCTTGTTTCGTTTAAAGGGCATTTGGTACATTTACTGATTTTTTCTTCAATCTCTTTTAGGAATTCTTGTTTTTTCAAAATCTCACCTCTTTTTTTAATTATACATGATGACAGAAACTTTTTTTAAGTAAAATCTATATAAGATATAGTTTATCATAACGAAATAACTAAACTCTGTTTATGGTACAATTATAGTAAAACATGGGAGGGGGAGAAAAAATGTCAGGAAGAAATAAATTTTTTCTTATAATATTTGTAATAATAATTATGTCTACAATTTCATTAGGGGTACAGTTGGAACTTCTATCACATCCACAAAATGCGGATGTATACGTTGACAGAGTTTGGAGGGGCAATACACCTTTGATGGTGGATCTTTCACCAGGGAATCATTTAATTCGGGTCAGTAAAAACGGGTATCAAGAACAGGAGGAACAACTAGATATAAGAATGCCAACGGTTATTGAATACAACTTGAATCCTGTAAAAGAGATTTCAAAAGAATTTCCATTGGTATTATACTTGACAAATTATCAGCAATCCGGTTCAAGAAAGATTTTGTACAGAGAAAATGAGGATCAATTAATAAATTCCTTGCAGAATCGATTTGAAGAGATGGGGTTTACTATTAGCGTAGAAAAACCCATTGATGAATTCGATTTGGTAATGGACAATATTAGCGTTTACGAGATGCTTTCAGAAAGGCATCCACAGGCTAGATTATTTATGATCGTGAATGGTCTTTGGAGTTATTCTTCATTTAGAGAAAAGAAAATCACAAGACTTGAAACACAAGTCAGAATCTACGATCCAAAAACATCCATTACATTAGGTAACTTTCAGGATATTTCTGAAAGCATAGGAATGTTGGGTACAGAAATAACTATATTACAGGCTGTGGAAAAAGCAACTCAGAATTTTTTAGATAACATTGGCAATTATATGGTTGAGCGGGTAAGAAAAGATGTTAAAAGGCCTATTTTAGCCTTTAACGAGAAACACAAAAATGGGCAATTATATCTCTTCAAATCCGAAAAGCCCATAGACAATATCAATCTTTACGATGAACAAGAAGGACTTATTGAAAGTACAAATATCCCTCTAGATAAATTGCCGGTAAATATAACGTTTTTAGTTGACAGAAGCGGGAGCAATGAAAAAGAGATCCCAATGATTAAATCTCAAATTGAGTCACTCCTTCAGACTCTCCCTGTTGGTTTTGAATGGTCTTTAATGGGTTTTGACGATAAAATCGAGATCATTCAAAGTTTTACAAATGATTATATACAATGGGAATTTGCAAAAGATCAGATAGTATCCAGCGGAATGACCAGGCTTTATGATGCCATTTATAACGCTGCTACAATACTTGCCAGAAAAGATGGGGTTAAAATACTAATCTTGTTGACTGATGGAATCGATTCTGATTATTATGATACAGGGCTTGGAAGCATTCGTACTGAAGAAGAAGCACTAAATGCAATAGGCAGATCCGGTATGATTGTGTACCCGATTGGAGTTTCTCAAAAGAATTATGAGTCTTTACTTAACAAGATTGCATACCTTAGTGCAACTGATTATTTTGATATTAACAATTATCAACCAGATGAATTATCAAACCTCATTGCTAAAGATTTAACTTACAACATTGGCACTGCCATAGTTACTGAAAAAATTGCTCCAGAATTATATTCCATAAATGGATATAAATATATAAAAGAGCCGGATAGTAGATTTTTAAATCAATTTTCCCTTATTCGTGAACCTGTTAGTATTCAAGAGACTGAAATCGCAACAGAAAAAACTCAAACAAAAGAAAAAGAATTAGATAAGACTGATTCTGAAGAAAAGTTTGAGACAAAAGTCGAAACCACAGAAAAAAACACAACTGATGAAAAAGAACTAAAAAAGGTTGAAGAACCGCAAAAGGATGATTCAGAAGCTGTCCAAGAGATTAAAGAACCTACAAAAGAAGATAAAGAAATGGAAACGAGGATGAAAAGTGAAACCGCTTCTGAAGAAGATATCAAAGATTCGGAAAGTATTCAAAAGACAACTAAACCGGATGTTGAAGATCAAGAAATAGTTTCCGGAAAACAAACGACAGAACCTCAGATCAAAATTTCAGAAGAATCAACAGAAAATTTAATAGATTATCCTGCTGATTTCAATCAGTTGTTAAAGTTAAACAGCATCTCAAACTTTGATTTAGATAAATTTGGTAATCTTGTATGGGCACAAGATGATATTCTTTACTTTTACATCCCGGCAGAAGAGAGGATAGCTGGAATCAGCATCTCATCAAGATTAAAAGGTATATCCTTTCATTTTCCCTATTTGTCAATCTTGTCTGAAAATGAACTAAAAATACTTATGATTGAGAATGACAGCATACTTGAAATAAATTCTTTTAACATAACTCTGCCTCTTGCCTTTTTTAAATTGATAAATGAAAAATATCTACTTCTAGGTTATGAAAATGGATTGGTTCAAGTCTTCTCATTGAAAAGTGAAATTATCAACGAATGGCAACTGGAATCAGGTGTGATAAATCAGGCGGTTGTTGATGAAAAGGGACAAATTATTATCAGTACAACTACCGGAAGAATTGGTTGGTCATCAGGTATGAAGAACGAACTCACTATGATTAAAATAGATAAGCCTGTTGTGGGATTAAGTCCATTTGATGTAGACCAGGAAAGATTCCTTATCGTTGATGCCAGTGGTTCTGTTTATTTCCAACGATTTGAAAATACGAAGCCAACAGTAAGGAATTTAAACAGGGGCATTGTTTTAAAAGCCGGTTTTGCCGAATCTAATAATATGCTTTTTGCAAATCATTGGGATAAAACTCTAAGAGGCTATAGAATTTTTGACTTGAATGAAACGGTTTTATTTAGATCGAAAAAAGGCATTGAATCATTTGAGGTAGACATATATGCAGATAAGGTACTAATATCTACAGTCGACCAAGAGCTATATTATTTTTCAAAAAATACAACTCTTCCTCAAAATTTGGAAAAGATTTACGGTATAGAAATCCCAGAAAGTGAAGAAACAGAAGTAAGTGTATCCAAACCCATAGAAAAGTCAACCAATGAAGAAGAAACCAAACCAAAAGAAGAAGAAAAAATTTCGGATGTAAATGAAGAAGAAAAAAACATTGAAATGACCGAAGAATATTATGGTACCAATATTAACCTGTCTGAAGTAAAAAAAGAAAATACTCAAAAAGCTTCTGAGATGGATCAGGGAATTCAAGAGGAAAAAGAGGAAGAAATTGCAATTATTCTTGATGGCAAAGTAATTGTCGGAGATGTAAATGATAAAACAAACACACCAATACCATCCGAAAAAAAAACTGAAAGAGAACTTACATCAGAAGAATTACAGGGTTTTGAAGCAATTTATGGAGGTTGGAAAAAAGCTGTTGCATATAAAGATTACGGCTATATTTTAGCTGGAGATTCCAACATGAGAATCGCTAATCCTCTTTTGCAAACAATTAAAAACATTTCCTATCAAAAAAGCCTCTTATTGGATGCTTCAATATCTAAATACAATATTCTAGCGTTATTATTTGATAGCAGAATTGAGATCTGGGATGTTGACAATCTTTATTCAACAAAGGATATCTCAAAAATAAACAGTTATAAATTTCCTGTTTCCGATGGAAGAGAAATTGTATTCTCCAGAAATGGTGAATATTTACTGCTCTTAAGAAACAACGGTGAAGCAAAAATTATGACGATTGATTTTACAAGAGGAAAAAATATATTCTCAAAAAACGAAATCATTGCTATCAGTACGGACATGAATGAAGGAGAACAGTTTCTTTTTGGAGATGTAAAAGGTAATGTGGGAATTATTGGACGTGATGGAATCATTAGCAGTAAAAATGTTTCGAATTATCCGATAAGCATTGTCTTTAGCCATAAAGGAAAATCTTATTGGATTGATGAGAATTCGACATGCGGGATATTAGGAGGCATACAAAGAAGAATTTCAAATGAAATGATTAACGCGGTATATCCAGCCGATATTGATAAAGATTGGATCCTTTTTGGTACTGATAGTGGAGATCTCATTATCTGTAACAGTTCATTAAATCAGACCGGTAAGACAAGTGTTTCTAATCCGGTGCTTGATTTAGAAGGATATAAGGAAAATATGATATCAATAGACGAATTCTATAACCTGAAAAGTTGGAATCTAATTGCAGGATCGGAAATTTCCAACAAACCGAATTTCTCATCCCCATACGCATTGTTTTCAGAGGAAAACAAGCTGGCAGTCATAACAAAAGATAAAAACATTTATACTTATACTCCCAATACAGATGCACTAGAAAAAAAGAGACTGGCTGATGACTCTTTCGTTGTTACGGATATTTTAAAAAATCCCACAGTCATCCATAATGAAGGGAAAAAATACTATCCCTATTATAACGGATCCCTTTCCGAATATGCTATAGAAACATTTAAAGCGGGTAATGCAAACAGCTCTGAGAAATATTTCATCTATTGGGATCGGGACATGCTTTCTATCTTTGATATTGAGAATTCGAAAACAGTCAGGACTTTTAAGTTTGGCGATGGAAATGACATACACTTTGCCTCTGTAAGAAGAGACCGGTTGTTTTTCTTCTTTAATCAGTCGCTGGGAATTACAAACCCCTATAATCCGGGACAGTTAGTAGTCATTGATTTGAAAAACGAAAAATTATCAAAAATAATGTGTGCATTTCTTATTGAAGGAACAAAGTTAGGAGTCATTGATTCAAACGGTAAGATAATCTACTATATGCTATTAGAAGATAGAATCACTTTGCCAATAGAAATGGGTAGAACCATCGACTCAGCGTTTTTTGATGAAAAAAACCTCAGACTTATTGGAAAGAGCGGGAATGTGTTGATTGTATACAGTGCAAGAGATAATAATATTACTGAATACAATTTTTCAAATACTATAGAGGACTTTACCTTTACAGATCAAAGTATTTTTGTTTTGACAGAAAACGGAACGATTTGGAAAAAATAAACTATCCGGGGGGATGAAATGAAAGATTTCAACGAGTTATTTGATAAATTAAAACACGTAAAAAAGCAAAAAGTTGTTCTGGCTGGTGCAGAAGACATTGAAGCATTGAAAGCTTTGGCAAACAGTTGTGAATTGGGGTTAACTGAAGCTGTATTGGTGGGAGATACAAGAATAATTAAAGAAAATTTGAAAGACCTTTCTTTTACTGATTATGAGTTAATCCATACAGAAAATCCTGAAGAAACCGCTGAAAAGAGTGTCAGATTAATCAAACAAGGATCGGCTACGGTTTTGATGAAAGGAATGATCAAAACAGCCATTTTACTTAAAGGAGTATTAAACAAAGAATGGGGTCTTAGAACGGGTAACCTTTTAAGTCATGTTGCGGTAGCGTCTACACCTACGTTAAAAAAAGTCATTGCAATAACAGATGGCGGTATGAACCTTAGACCGACACTCGAGGAAAAAGTTACAATAATCGAGAATGCCGTACAGTTAATGCGGAGCCTTGGAGTTGAAAGGCCAAAAGTTGCACCGATAACGGCTGTGGAAGTTGTAAACCCCAAAATGCCTGAAACACTTGATGCGGCAATACTCAGCAAAATGAATCAAAGAAAACAAATAAAAGACTGCATTGTTGAAGGTCCACTTGGCTTAGATAATGCGTTAAGTCAAATAGCCGCCAAGATTAAGGGTATTAAGGGAGAGGTCGCTGGAGATGCTGATATACTTCTTGTTCCTGATATACACAGCGGAAATTTTTTGGGAAAGAGTGTTGAATATATAGGAGGGGGAACAATAGGGGGACTTATAATGGGAGCCAAAGTGCCAATTATAATTGTAAGTCGAGCTGATAAGGCTCAAGCAAAACTGACATCAATAGCACTTGGTGTTATGAACAGCCTACACACTAATGAGGAGTGAATGATTGTGAATGAACATATTAATAAAATACTTGCAAAAGCTAAAGAAATAAAAAAGGAATATGTCTTCCATGAAAAAGAATCAAATAAACTAACAATCGAAGATATTGCTTCAACAATTGAACACACTGAACTTAAACCAACAGCTACTACTGAAGATATCAAGAAATTATGCGAGGAGGCCAAAGAATATAAATTCCGGTCGGTTTGCATTCATCCTTCCTATATCCCTACTGCAAGAGATTTTCTTGGTGATTCCAATGTGAAGATTGTCACAGTTATTGGATTTCCCTTAGGTGCCAATAATGCCATCATCAAATCAAAAGAAACGGAGAATGCTGTCGCAATCGGAGCAGATGAGGTAGACATGGTAATCAATCAGGGACGTCTTAAATCAGAAAGTTATGAGAATGTTTTTTTTGAAATACACAAAGTTGTAAAAACTGCAGGGAATATCCCTGTCAAGGTCATCATTGAAGCATGTAATTTGACTACTGAAGAAAAAATAATCGCATGCCTGATTTCAGAAGAAGCAGGTGCAAAATTCGTTAAAACTTCAACAGGGTTTGGTAAACACGGAGCAACTGTTGAAGATGTATCATTGATGAAGTATTGTGTTAGTAACAGTGTAAAAGTAAAAGCTGCAGGTGGTATTAGAGATATACAGACAGCCAAAAAAATGATTGCTAATGGTGCGGATTTGCTGGGGACAAGTAGCGGTGTAAAAATTCTTCAGGGCAAAACTGTGAATGGAAAATATTAGATGGAAGATTTAGAAAGGTTTTACCTGGCGAAAAAAGTGGCATCCTCTGTCGGAAACAGAGTTGCAGATATTCACTTTAATGAATTAGAGATAGAATTCAAAGATGAAAATTCTGAAGATCCTGTCACTAATTTAGATAAATTGGCACAAAAAAACATTTTGGAAACCATTCAGGAAAAATTTAAGGCAGATGGCATATATGCTGAAGAAAACGATAAACAACAAACCAGTTTAGACTCAAATGCATTATGGATAATTGATCCAATAGATGGAACTGCTAATTTTATGCATGGTTTACCTTTTTGGGGTGTGTCCATTGCCTTTGCAAGAAAAGGTCAGATATTGTTTGGTGTTGTTTATTTCCCGGAACTTCATTTTCTTTTTGAAGCATATGATGGCAAAGGCGCTTATTTAAATAGAAAACCCATAAAGGTTTCAAAGATCAATTCACTGGAAAGCGCTTTAATCACTTCTGGTATTACTCATAAATTAAAAGGTGATGTTAAAGATAAAGAGTCAAAAGTAAATCTGTTTTTAAGACTCTTCGAGAAATCACAAAGGGTCAGAGTTTTTGGCTCTTCAGTCCTTCAAATTTGTGAAGTAGCAGCAGGACACTCAGAAGCTTTTATTGGTACAGGATTGAAACCTTGGGATTTTGCAGCTGCCAACAAAATCTTAGTCGAAGCTGGAGGAAAAACAACTGATTTTCAAAATAAAAAAGCCTTGTTAACTCATGAAGATATAATTTGTTCTAATACACTTGTTCATGATGAGATTATTAAACTTGTTGTATAAAATGCATGAACGGATATTTAGAACGATCTGTAAATTATCTGAGACTTCTGGGTTAACTTTCAGTAAAACGTGATATAATGGTTAGAAATTAATTTTTGGAGGTGCAACGATGATAATCACACTTAAACTTGACTATTTCAACTTTGTGGGATACGTCTGTCTCGTCGCGCCTGAATTTAGAAAGATGTTGGTGAAAAGTTACTAAATCACTTTATATAAAAAAAGGCCATGACGAGAGTCATGGCCTTTTTTTTTGTATATTTTTTCGGAGGTGTTATATATGAAAGAATGCGCAATTTGTAGTAAAAAATCATTTGGATTTCTTAAAGAGAAGAATTTGTTAAGCAAAGAGAAATTACCTATAAGTGGAAGTTATCCATGAATCACAAAAAAAGAAAAGGACTAATTACTGGAGGTGTAATTATGAATCAAAATATAAAGATACCATTATCTGTCAATAATGTGAGCAAATATTTCATAAAAAAGAGAAAAAAACCTTTAAAAGCTGTAGACAACGTTTCTTTTTCTATTGAGCAGGGAGAAACATTTGGTGTTCTCGGTCCAAATGGATCCGGGAAATCTACTTTAATCAGAATGATATCAACATTGCTGATTCCAGATGAAGGTTCAATTCAGGTTTTTGGTTACGATACCGAAAAAGATTCTGTAAAAGTCAGAGGAGTTATTAATCGAGTTTCAGTGGAAGCGAGCTTTTTTAAAAAGCTCTCGGCCATCGAGAACTTACTCTTTACTGCCGGACTTTACGGGATCTCAAAAAGAGATGCTAAGGAGAAATTGGATTATGTATTTGAAAAAATAGGTTTGGAGAAAAAAAGGCTTAGTGACCCAATAGAAGATTTTTCAAGAGGTATGCAACAAAAGGTATCAATCGCAAGGGCATTTCTAACAGCACCAAAATTATTACTTTTAGATGAGCCTACAACCGGCCTGGATCCCAGGGCAAAAAAGGAAGTTCAGTCATTGATTTTCGAGGTAAAAGAAAAATATGGAACAACAATTCTTTTAACGACGCATGATATGTATGAAGCTGAAGATTTATGCAAGAGAGTTTCAATTCTTCATCAGGGGAGAATTCGAAAGATGGGCCCTATTAACCAACTTAAAGAAGGTATTCCAAAAAAGGGGTTAAAGCAAATGACATTGGAAGATGTCTTTTTACATTATACCGGAACATCATTGCTTACCAATGATGTTCAAGCAGAAGAATTACGAGAGGTGTCATAAATGCAATTAGTTTTAAGAGAATTAAGGGCAGCGTGGGCTTTTGTCGAACGAAATTTTAATTTAACAAAAAGATACTGGAAGTGGGAAGTTGTATTCTTGGCATATACAGTAGCAAACTCTGTAACTATGGGTTTTATAGGTAAAGGTGTAGAGTCATTTTCCGGTGCCGTAGTAGATGTGAATTTCTTGATTCTCTATATGTTAATCGGTTCAATATTATGGGGTTATCTTTCCATTCTCTTCGAAATAGTAGCAGAAACCGTTGCTTGGGAGAGATGGGAAGAGACCATTGAATATACTTTTATGTCACCCATATCGAGAGCTACACATTTATTAAGCGTCTGTTGGTATTCGATTTTGTATGGCTTATTAAGAAGCGCTATAATTCTCTTCTTTGTTTCTTGGTTTTTCAAGTTGGATCTAAGCAATGCAAATCTTGTAGCAGCCGGGGGAGTTCTGGCCGTTGGAAGTCTTTCATTCATAGGATTGGGAATGATAGCAGCCATATTGCCCCTCATTTCACCTGAAAAAGGGGTGCAAGTTGTACATATTTTCCAGGCATTATTGCTTATGTTTTCCGGTGTCTACTACGAAGTAGAAGTACTACCTCTTTGGATGCAAAGAGTCGCTTGGTTCTCGCCTGCAACTTATGCCCTCAAAGGGATGAGAGAAGCTATCCTGGAAGGGAAAAAATTTTCTGCTTTGAATAATTACACAATTCCTCTACTGCTAATGGGAATTGTTATGTTGCCGGTGGGAATTACGGTTTTTAGAAAAATGGAAATACACGCAAAGAAAAAAGGACTGTTAAAAAGAAACGGATAAAAACTTTACTACAAGTGACTGTTTTTTTGAACAGTCACTTGTATTTCCTCTCTCTCATATTTTTTGACATAACAAATGCCCAGATAGAATAAACAAAAAAAATCAAGAGAACTGAAAAACCTAATATCAAAAAACCTCGTTCCAGTCCCACCCATTCAACAAAATAACCACCTAAAAATGAACCAAGTATAAAACCAATACCCGTAATACTCATCCAAAAAAGCGCCTGGGCTTTATTAACAAAACTTTCAGGCATATGATAATGAATAAAATGGTAGATAGAATAGTAAACGACAATATAACCCCATCCATGAAGTAAACTGATCAAAACAAGTTGAAAGAAATTAGCCGCGTATGCTGACAAAACAAGTCTAATACCACAAGCTAAGATACCTGATGAAAGGATTATTAATTCACCAAATCGATCAATAAGCTTTTGAGAAAAAAACAAAAAAGGAATTTCAGAAAGTGCGAATACAAAAAAACTAATCCCTGTAAAGGCAATTGGGTAACCTTTGATATCAATATAGACAGGAAGAAAAGTGACGTAAAAAATTGCGCTTGCAATTGACAGCACTCCGCTGACCAACATTACCATATACATCGACCAATTTCCCTTTGAATCGGTGATGTGAGTCCTTTTTGTTTTTTTAACTTCACTTTTGACCCTGAAGTTAAAATACAAAACGGCAAATAAAAACAAAGAAAGTAAGAGAAATAATATAAAAAAGCCTAAATTGAAAAGGAAGCCTGCAATAAATGCCGTTATGGAAAAACCAATGGAACCGATTAACCTGGATGGATTAAAGGCCACTCCCTTATTCATCAAAGAACTGACTACTTTCCCTTCCATAAGCGGCATAACAACAGCAAGAAAAAAGCCGCTAACAGATATAAAAACCAATTTGCCCCTAAAGTCCGGCATTAAAAATATTCCCCAAATACTAATAAGTGGGACTAAGGTTACTAAAACGATTACTTTATTTATACCTATGAGTGTTTTCATTTTAAACCAAAAGGGATTTGCTATAAGAGACATCACCCTCCCAACACTTACAGCTATACCAATCTGAACGGGGCTGAAACCCTCACTCTCATAATATTGACTTAGGAGGTTCATCATCGCTTGTATACTGTACACAAACCACTCTGTTACTGCTTCATAGAACATATTTCCAAGATCCCTTCAAAATTATATGTTTTATCATTATAACATGACTTCTTGAAGAGAAATTTTCTTGTTAGAGTTCATTTATTTGCTTGAAGTATTCAAAATAACGATTACTATTTCTTAAAAATTACTGATTTTTAACTATTTTTCCTGAAGAATGTTTGAAGGTATGCTTAAATAACAAAAAGACATGGATAGGCCAAATCACTAAAGACATATTTAATATTAGTAATAAAGTATAAAAAATGGTCTTTAAGAAACTTTCTTTTAGAATTTTTATGGATATTGACAACTGCACAGCTAAAAAGAAAGACAGAATTATAGATGTAAAGACAAAACCAAACGATATGGGTAAGAGTAAGCCTGTAACTGAAAAAGAAATTAGTATATGTCCTATTGTGAGTAACAGATAGAAATTCTTAAAATAAAAAGGCGTAGATTGATTTAACCAATTGATTCGTTGTTTAATGATTGATACGTAATCTTTAGGAGATCGTTCATGTGCGAATAACGTGAAAAAATATTTTATATTCGCCGCTTTATTTCTAGCAAATTTTAATAGATAAGTATCTTCACTAGTAATATCATCATCATATTTTAAGCCTTTTGCAATTTCACTTCGGATTAAATAACCTGAGCCACAGAATTGATTATCATTAACTTTTGTCAAGTATAGGCCCAAATTGATAAGTTCTTCTTTATCAGCAATATGATCAATAACTGAATTTTTTTTATCATTTCGTCTGGCTAAATGTAAAATATCAATTGTTTCGTTTTTTAATGCAGAAATTGCTTTTAAAAAATCAGAGTGATTGATAATCGTATCTGCATCAATTACCATAAAGATATCACTTTCAATGGAGTTAAACGCATCTTCCATTCCAAAAGCCTTGGGGTGTATGTATATTTCTCTTTTAACTAAACTTCGTATTTCCAGCCTTTTTTTATAATTACTCTTGATTTTTCTTAATCTTTCAATACTATGGTCTTTTGATCCATCATCGTAAACCACCATTTGTAACTTTTCTGGAAATGCCAAGTAATGCCTAACGGTATTGATAATAGTATCACCTTCATTCTTCACTACTACAACAACACAAACATCAACATCTTTTTCTGAGATTAAATTTTCATAAGCTGATTTTTCATATTTTACTTGTTTATCTAATCTTTTTAGTAAATAAATAAAACAAAGCAAAAAAAACGTTACCATGATAAAACAAGAAAGAACAAAAAAACGGTAATCCACAATTATTAAGGCGATTACAGTAGACATTATGATGATTAAGAGCTGAAAAATTGATTTAATCAGTTTCAAATTGATGGTTCACTCCTTATGTTATTGTATTAATTTTAACATTTTTCAACCCCCTCTGCAAGCATGTTACCATTCAAATGAAAAAGTTGGAAAGACTTTTTTGTTTTTTCGATAAATAATTGAATTTGGAAGAATTGTATCGTGCTATAATTATGGTAGAATGGAACGGTTTTTTATTTTTCGTGAAGACTGAAATCAGGCTTTAATTTTCTATTGTTAAGGGGTTGTTTTGATGGAGATACCTATGCATTTAATAACCATTAAGAACCCAGATTGGTTTTTTTCCCCGTTAGAAATGTATTTTGGATATATCATTCGAACGGGAAAATGTCTCATTGAAAACAGAGGAGATTTTGAATTTCTTACAAAAAGAAAAAAACTTTGTGTTTTAAGTTTATTGTCAACTGACGAAAAGTTAGAGCGGGAAATCACAATCAATTCCTATGACCCTAAAAATATGGTTGCTTATTTTCAATATGAAGAGACGATTCCATATGAGATAACCCAAATTTACAAGCATAAGATTATCAGCCATATTTTAAAATACTGTTCTTTAACGATGATCATCAAGCAACTGAATAATTTGATAACCTTGGAAAAGGAATTTTTCAACAACGAGTATTTAGAATGGCTTAGTAACGTTGTAAGACAAAAAAGCAATATTACAGGGGAGGAAAAATCGAAATTAAGGACTCTAATAAACATATTCTCTAACAGTTACATCACCACCCTTTATGCTCAAGGTTACCACCGTGATCAGGAGCAGATTAAAAATGATGAGGATAAAATAATATACAAAATTTATGAGATGAAATATCTGAACGATATTGGTATGGTTAAAATTATTTAATGGAGGAAAATTGAAAAAACTACTAACGGGATTAAAAATATATAACTCTCAGTCGCAAGAATTTGAAAACAGAAATATCCTTATCGACGAAAACAAATACAGACGAATAGATCACAAGAATCTTGATGAATCATTTGATGTAGTAAATTTAAGAAATCATTATCTTTACCCTTCATTTGTTGATTCTCATGCACACTTGCTAGGTATTGGGATTGAGGAGTCAAGATACAGTTTAAAAGAAATTGATTCTGAGGAGGCATTAAGAACGGTCTTATTGACTCAAAAATCCTCATTTATCATCTTACGTGGATGGGATGAAGCTTCCTTAGGTTTTTTTCCTGATAGGGTTTTTATTGACTCAGTTATCCCTGATATTAAGTGTCTTTTGATCAGAAAATGCGGGCATACAGGCACTTGTAATAGTGTTTTAATAGAATCATTAAAAAGGAATTATGTCAAGGAAGTAGATGATTCGGATTTTAGCAAGGGAGTCTTGAAGGAGAGGGCATTAGAACAGGCCATGCAGTTGGTGCATTACTCAAAAGAAGATATTACAACCTTTTTGAAGCAAGGCTCTGAAGCAATCAAAGAATATGGAATTACCTGTATGCATACTGATGATTATCATTCAAACAGTGTCAATGATTTAATAGAAGTTTTAACCTCTCAAAGGGATTTGAGGATCTTTGAAAAGATTAATCCTAAATCTATTGAAGAGCTTTATTATTTAATAAAAAATGGAGTATTCAAAAAAAACTTCAATGATTATGTAACCATTCCTGCTGTGAAAGTCTTTTTGGATGGTTCTTTTGGTGCAAAGAGCGCGTATCTTAAACATCCTTATGAACAAACAAAAAACAATGGCGTTCTCTACATGAAACCCGAAGAATTTTCTGAGTATGTTAGAATATGCGAAGAAAATGATCTGCAATTGCTTGTTCATGTCATAGGGGATGGAGCATTGGACGTGGCTTTAGAGGGTTTCCAAAAGTCAATAACTTCATTTAATCCTTTGCGTCATCGGATTATCCACCTTCAAATGGCTTCTCAAGAGCAACTCAAGCGGATTAAGAATATGAACCTTTATTTAAGCATTCAACCAGTTTTTTATACAAGTGATTACGATATGGCCTTAAAGATTATTGGGAAGAAGAGGTTGGAAGAGATCGCTTATCCTTTTAAGAGGGCGTTGGAAATGGGGATAGAATTTTCACTATCGACAGATGCACCCGTTGAAGATTTCAACCCATTTAAAAATATGATGAGTGCTATGCACTTTTTTGATTTAAAAACCGCTTTCGACAAATATACAGTTGCTTCTGCGAAAGCTGGCTTTTGGGAGAATAGAATTGGAAAAATTGAAGAAGGCTTTTCCGCAGATGGGTTTTTGTCTCAAAAAAATATTTTTGAAATGACCAATGACCAACTTGCAAGTTTTAGACCATCATCGATTATTTACGATGGAAAAATTATAAATAATATTTCAGACTAAAAAAGGAGGATCAGTACATGTTAGGAATAGTTGTTATCGCAGTTATTGCAGCACTAAGCTTCGCAGCAATTAATTTTTCAAAAGTAAAAAAACTGGATACGGGAACTCCCTTAATGCAAGAAATCGCAGTTGCAATTCAAGAGGGTGCCGATGCTTTTATCCGGCATGAGTACAAGACCATTTTTACCCTGGCAATATTCATAACCATCATTCTGATGGTTCTCGTTTCCTGGTATACCGGTATTGCCTTTATTTTAGGTGCCCTTATGAGTGCATCTGCAGGTTGGATAGGTATGAAAATTGCCACATTGGCCAATGTAAGAGTCTCAAACACAGCAAGAAAAACAAACAGTCTTGGGAAAACGCTGAAAGTAGCTTTTCAGGGCGGCAGTGTAATGGGATTAAGCGTTGGAGGGTTTGCACTCCTTGGATTGATATTAGTTTATTATGTCTTCGGGAAATTAATGGGACAGGTAGATGTAGAAAATTTAACCATAATAAAAAATTGGCT
>CAZRYM010000013.1:0-38178 GCA_964604305.1 uncultured Thermotogaceae bacterium
ATAAATAATAATAAAATAAAGAAATATATAATATATAAAAAACTAGAATTGAATTGAAGTTATGTTGAAGATTTACTTAATCAATATTAGAACTTTTATGAAAAAATGGTTTTTCTTCTTTACGTGAACATAAAAAAACCGGCTAAAAAGCCGGTTAAAATGATGGTTGATGCTCTTAAATCTTTTTATTGATTTCGCGGCCAGAATATAATCCCAAGTACTAATGCAGCACCGGCACCAGCCATTACCCAAGGAAATACTTTGTCAAAAGTAGTTTTTTCTTTGATTTCCGGAAATTTAATTCGTACAGCTATACTTTCCTGTTCTTCATCTCTAAGATAATTAAAAAACATTGAAATTGTTCTTTCAGTTAATTCCATTGTTTCTATACCATTAGCAGTAATAGCATTAAAAGGGACCACAGTTACTACAACTTCCTCGTTAGGTTCTATAATTGTTTCTGATTGAGGATACTCTGTGAAGTTGACATTTTCTGAGAGCATCATCTTAGTAGGAACGTTGTTAACTCCTGTTATCGAGCTGTCATCCCAAAGAATAGAGATTTGAGAATTGCTCATATTCTTGATTCTAAACAGATAGTTTTGGGTTCTGATTGGCGAAGGTGTTTCAATTTGGATCTCTAAATTTTCATCATTAAATAATCCTGCAATATAATTTTGACTAAGTCCAAGTGTAATACAACTAACAAGAAAAAAAATAATCAGTAATTTTTTCATTTTTACCTCCCTAAAAATAATTTAAAAAAATAAGGATATGAATATATAAATGATTTTGCTACCCCTCCAAACTGATTATAGCACTTTTAAGTTCAATGATAAAATTCTTAGTTTCTATCAGAATGTAATTTATTGCAAAGAAAATCTTTTATGACTTCAATACCTTTAAATGTAATAACACTTGCAAAAGCAAGAGTGCCTAATTTTCCTCCAGCACCCCCAAAATGACTGTAACTATATACAAACATTATCCCCAAAAGTAATGAAACTATAATCATTTGAAATTCGTTTTTAATAATATTTTTTGAGGACATACCAGCAAAGGAAGCACTCATGGCCACTGCTGCGAAAGTTATACCATGGGTTTGGAATATTGCCGGTAGAATTAAACCTGACATTAAACTTACCAGGCTGGAAGAAGTGACAACATCGTGTTTCAATCTATGAGCTATAACATATGTAGTAAATGATGCAACCGCACTAAAAATAACTATTTCAAACATAATAGAAATTGAAAGGGATTGAGGTGTCGTTAACTGAACATCGTTCGATACAGACAGTATTATCCAGGGAATAAAAGCACTAGCTCCTAACTTCCCTCCATATCCTTTATATTCATCGGCAGCCAACATCAAAATAACTCCGGCTAAAATACCTGCTATTATGACATGATAGAAATCATGAAGTACCATCGGAGAAACCATTCCAACAAAAGATCCGCAATATATTGATATTGCGTATTGTGGAAGTAAAATAGCTCCTAAAATACCTACTAAAGCTGATGCAATTATAGCTCCAAGTCCTATATAGACATTAAGCACATAAGCAATCATTGCTCCAACAACACAAAAAACTACTATAAAAAAATCTTTTCTATTTAATTTGATAAAATGATAATTCTCTTTTTTAAATTGCGAAAAAATATCTACAAATAACAAAGAATTAAGAAACAGAATCAAAAGAGAAATTAGATAATGTCTTTCAGTAAAAGCAGTTATAACTGAATATGTAAAAAGTGAAACTGCTGAAAAACTTATCAAAACGAAACCAATGAACATGGATTCTCCTTAAAAAAAACTACTAATTTGAAAACAACTTCTCTTAGTTTTTATTAAACAAACAATTTTATTTAACAGCCCTTGTTAGGCCTGAATAGATTGCAATTGTATTGAAAATCGTCTTGTAGCTATGGTTCTTATATTGTATTGTTCTTGCATTCATTCTTTTTGTCTCAGGTACAAATTGCGCAACATCAGCCATTTCGGTTTTGTTAAATTCAATCATTAATTCAATCGGATTATCATAGTCAGATTCAAATTTGAATATTGGTAACTCATTTAAGTCTTTTTGTAAGACTTCTTTTACAGCTTCTATTGTTTTGTTTTTAACAATATTTATTGGGTAATGTTTAGCAGCATAGCGTGTTATCGCTTCTTTTGTAACCACATACTCCACCCAGTTTAGATAATCATTTTCTTCTAATTGTCTTTTCAAACCCATATCACCGGTAATTAATCCCACCGGGACTCCATGATATCCGGCATAAGCTGCATTTAATAGTGTTTCGTTAACGGATTTCCCGTTTATCCAAACGTTATGAAAAGCGCTATTTGAGAATGTGTGATCCATAGATGATTTTTCTCTTCCCACTCCTGCGTGATAACCTAGAAAGAAAACCACATCAAATCGTTTGTCAAAAACTGGCATCATATATTCAGGTCTTGGGGATCCGGTAATCAGAAATAACCTATCATCTAGATCAGTGATATCATATTCCAGACTATCTCCATTGTTATGAGAATCAGCTATTACGATTTCATCTATAAGCTGATTCTGTTCGCTTTCATGTATTCCTTTAATCACCCATTCTACTTGATTCCTAATGTATTTTTTTACTTGTTGTCTTGAGCCAAATGTATCTTCTTGTACCCAGTTGATTGTTCCTGCTATTCCTTCCATGTCAATAGAACAAAATAATTTCATCTGTAGACCTCCTTTGATTTTATCTGGATTATAGCATGATTTAATATCTCTTTCTTTAAATGATATAATAAAACAACGAGTGTATGCTTTCGAACGGAGGACTATATGAATAAAACTTCTATAATCGAAGCTTTAATCTTTTCAACAAATAGAGGGTTGGATTTAACACAATTAACAAGATTTACAGAATTTTCAAAATCAGATGTAGAAAGTATTCTTATGGAAATAAAAGAAAGATATGAAAAAGAAGATCACGGAATCAGATTAAAGCGAGTTGGAAAAAAATATGGTTTTTTTACAAAAGAGGAATATGCTGAGTATGTTGAAAGACTTGTAAGAAGACCTGTTGATAAATTAACACCATCTCAATTAGAAGTATTGGCTATTGTTGCGAAAAACGGGAACAGTACAAAAACGCAGGTTGAACTGGTTCGTGGTAAAGATTGTTCCAATCAACTTTTAGAATTAATGTTATCAGGGTTGTTGAAAAGAAAACGAGTCAAGGCACCGGGTAGGCCTTATGCATATTCTGTCACGGATAATTTTTATGAGATCTTTAAAATGTCTGACCTTGAATTATATGAGGAGCTGGGTGAAGAATCTCCTTCTGATAATGACGATGAATTAGACCGAGAAACAGATCAGGAAAACAGCATTGTAATTAATGAGGAACCGGGAGATACATCACAAGAATGAGATGAAACTATGATAGAATTAAAAAAATAAACTGATTTGGAGGAAACAGGGTGAAGAATGAATCTTTTAGAAAAAACAGAATGCAAGTAGAAGTGAATTCTGAAATCGGGGAACTTGAAGGCGTTATTTTGCATACACCTGGTCCTGAAGTCGAAAACATGACTCCTGAAAATGCTGAAAGAGCTCTTTATAGTGATATATTAAATTTATCAGTGGCTATAGAAGAATACTCAGAATTACAAGGAGTACTTGATAAAACAACAAAAACCTTTCAGGTAAAAGATCTATTAACTGATGCTCTTAGAGATGAAGGGGTTAAAAGAGAGTTGATTGATGAAATTTGTGAAAATGAAAATGTTAATGATTATAAAAGATATTTACTCTCACTTTCTGAATACGAACTTGCTTCACAATTAATCGAAGGAGTTCCTTTGGAAAAACGCTCTTTAACAGATTATCTGAGCCAAGAGAGGTATGCCCTCAGGCCTTTGCATAATTTTTTCTTTACAAGAGATGCATCTGTAAGTATTTCAAATCACGTTTTAATCAATAAAATGGCTACACCAGTGAGGGCAAGGGAATCACTAATAATGGAAACAATTTTCAATCACAGCTCAATGGTTGTTGGTGATACAATAAATCCCATGAGAAGACGTCATTTACCGGATTCTTTAAACAGTGAGGGCGGTGATTTATTGATTGCAAGTGAGAATATCTTGTTGTTTGGGATGGGAGCGAGAACATCTTCTCTTGGTATTGACTTTGTCATCGATCATATCAAACATAGAGGTGAATCCAAACATATAATTGTTCAAGAACTCCCACGATTTCCAGAATCTTTCATACATCTTGATATGGTTTTTACATTATTGGATATCGATAGATGTATGGCTTATGAACCTGTAATCCTCAAACGGAACAATTTGAAAACTGTTCATATCAACATCGTAAATGGAAAGGTTGATATCTGGGAAGAAGATAATATTATTGATTCTCTAAGAAGACTTGGAATGCCTATTGAACCTGTATTTTGTGGGGATAACAAAGATGAATGGGTACAGGAAAGAGAACAATGGCATAGTGGGGCAAACTTTTTTACCTTGGCTCCAGGGAAAATTATTGGCTATAAGAGGAATGTGAGTACAATCAATGCATTGAACAAATCAGGTTTTGAAGTTATTGAAGCAGAAGAAATCATTAGTGAGAAAAAAAATATCAACGACTATAAAAGATGTGTTATCACCATGGAAGGTTCAGAACTATCAAGAGGTGGTGGAGGGTGCAGATGTATGACCATGCCAGTAAGAAGGAAACCAGTTGAATGGAATCATTAAAAATACAGAAAACGGAGAACACATTTGAATACTAACATTTTAAAAAAATATCTTCACGAAAATGGATTACTTTATACTTTAGAAAAACCCTCCAGATATATTGGAAATGAATACAATATCATGAGAAAAAAATGGAGTAATTCCATTTTAAAATTTCTACTGGTCTTTCCTGATATTTATGATATAGGTATGAGCCATTTGGGTTTAAAAATTCTATATGAATTGATAAACAAAAGAGATGATTTTTTGGCAGAAAGATCTTTTCTGCCTTGGATTGATTTGTTGGAAATCATGGAAAGAGAGGGTTTTAAACCTTACAGTCTCGAAAGTTCCAGAACGCCAGATGAATTTGATGTTATTGGATTCACTCTACAGTACGAATTATCTTTTCCGGGGATTGTAAAATATTTGAATATTGCACAGATGGAACCTTTATCAAAAGATAGAAATGAGAATGATCCAATAATCATTGCAGGAGGTCCTTGTGCTTTTAACCCTGAACCAATTGCTCCTTTCATCGATGCCTTTTTAATTGGCGATGGTGAAGATGCAATATATGAAATTGGAGAAGTCCTAAATCAAACAAAACACGAGCCAAAAATGGAAAGACTTTTAAAAATGGTCAAAAATATAAAAGGGATTTATGTTCCATATTTCTATGAAATGGCAAAGGGATTTGTAAAACCAAAGGTAGCATATAAAGACGAAGTACCCGAAAGAATCGAAAAAAGAATTGCACTATTGACAAAAGATAACACCCCCCACAAGCAGTTAATTCCTTACACTCAAACCGTTCATGATAGAGGGGTTATTGAAGTAATGAGAGGATGCACAAGAGGTTGTAGATTTTGTCATGCCGGCATGGTTTACAGACCATACCGAGAAAGAATAAAGGAAGATATCATCAACTCCTGCAATTCAATCATTGAAAACACTGGTTACGATGAAATATCTCTTTTGTCTCTTAGTACATTAGACCATTCACAGATTAATGTAATAACAGATACACTAACTGAGATTCTTAATGAGAAAATGATTTCTCTGTCCATTCCATCAAGTAGATTGGATAGTTTTGGAATTGACATAGCAAATAAAATATCCTCTGTCAGGAAAACAGGATTAACAGTAGCTCCAGAAGCTGGAACACAAAAGATGAGGGATAGGATTAATAAAAACATTCAAGAGAAGCAAATCTTTAAAATGATAGAAATGGCTTTATCGAAAGGCTGGAAAAGGATTAAATTATATTTTATGGCTGGGCTTCCTTTCGAAACCGTCTCCGATCTTAATGGTATTATAGAAACTGTGAAAAAATGCAGAGCACTCGGAATGAAAAACATTTCGGTAAGTGTATCCGGTTTTATTCCTAAACCTCATACACCATTTCAATATGCTGCTCAAGATTCTGTACATGAACTCCATGGTAAGATAAGAAAACTGTCTTATTTAAAAAAAATTGCCAATTTTGAATTTCACAAACCTGAAATAAGTTTTGTAGAGGGCGTTCTTTCAAGAGGAGATAGAAACCTTTCAAATGTCATTCAAAAGGTATCCGAAGACGGTGGGTATCTTGAAGCATGGAAGGATAGATTTTCATCTGAAAGATGGATGGTGGCATTTAAGGAATTTGATATCACGCCTGAGAAATATATAAGAGCAAGGGGATTTAATGAAAGATTACCCTGGGATCATATTGATTCAGGAATAAAAAAAGAGTTTCTAATAAACGAATACAAAAAAAGTTTTAATGGCAATCAAACAGAAGATTGCAGACACTTGGATTGCTCGTATTGTGGTGTCTGCTTCGATTTGAATGATTCACATAAAGCGTCAATGAAAATCAAACTAGGAGGGAATGCCTTTGATAAATAGACCTAAAGGCACTTACGATATCATCGGAGAAGATGTACCTTTTTGGCATCATTTTGAAAACAAGGCTAAGGAATCAGCTCGAGTTTTTGGTTTTGTAGAGATTAGGACTCCGATCCTTGAACGAACTGAATTGTTCATAAGAAGTGTTGGAGACGAAACAGATATCGTTCAAAAAGAAATGTACACCTTTGATGATAAAGGGAAAAGAAGTATGACTATGAGACCTGAAGGAACTGCACCGGTTATTCGAGCCTTTTTAGAAAATAATTTGCTGAGTTTGGGTTTACCACAAAAACTCTTTTACATGGGTCCAATGTTTCGTTATGAAAAGCCTCAAACCGGAAGATATAGACAATTTCATCAATTTGGTGCTGAGATTATTGGTACTGATTCACCAAAATCAGATGCAGAGATAATTTGGCAGGCACAGTATCTGATTGAGAGTCTTCATTTGCATAATTATAGTTTTCACATCAATCATCTTGGTTGCACATTGGATAGGACTAAATATAAAGAAGCCTTAAAAGAATATTATACTAAACACTATGACACTTTATGTCAGGACTGCAAAATAAGATTTGATAAAAATATTTTAAGACTCCTGGATTGCAAAAACCCCAGAGATGAAGCTTTAAAGAAAAATGCACCCAAAATTACAGATTGTTTATGTGATCATTGTTCGACAGAATATTCGGATATAAAGAAGCATCTCAATCATCTGTCAATAGATTTTGAAGAAAACCCATTTTTAGTAAGAGGACTTGATTATTATACCGGAATGGTGTTTGAAGTGAAGTATCCCTTTGCTGATACAGTACTTGACATACTTGGAGGGGGAAGATACGATCATGTAATCTCTGAGTTGGGAGGCAAAGAAATACCAGCTGTTGGTTATGCATGTGGGATAGAGCGAATTCTTTCCATAATGAAAGAGGAAGACGTTGAAATTAAAACAAAACCCATTTCAGAGATTTTCGTTTTAGGTATGTGTGAAGAGTCTGAAATCTACGTCATGAAGATAGTTCGATTCTTAAGAAGAAAAGGAATTAGTGTTGAACATGATCTTATGGGAAGAGGTTTGAAAAGTCAGATGAAATATGCTTCTAAAATTGGTACCCGATTCACAATAATCATTGGAGAAGAAGAGATCAATAACGGTATCTATATAGTAAAAGATATGGAAACAGGCAATCAAACAAGTGTTGAGAGTAGTTGGATAGAGAATTATATTTTGGATAAACTTGAAGAGTAATTGCTGATTAGTGAGGAGTTTTTTCGTTGAGATTATCAAATTATGTGCTCATAATGTCGTTAATCATGATTGTGTTGGTAGGAGTTCTTATTTTTTTTGCCGGGTCCTTGATGATTGATACAAACACTCTACAACAACATTCTATGAGAATCAATGAGTTAAATGCTGATATTCATATTTCTATTTTGAATACGGAAAAAGGTCTGGATTTTGATCTTTGGACAATTAATGCATTTAGACGAACGCTAGATGATTTTCTTGAAGATAATTCAATTAAAACTTGGTTTTTAATAGATCCAAATCAAAAGATCAAAGAATCAACCTCTTACCTTAAGAGAATTATTTTGCAGTTTTACGATTTAGCTTTTGATAGATCAGGGGCGGGAATAATCTACTCATATACTGAGATAAGACCTTCCTTGATGGAGGGTTTGACTAAAAATGACAGAGTTATAGAAAATGCCATCATATTGGGGCAGAAAACAGCATTTGGTTTACTGATGAGTATACTTGTTACAGTAATCTTGATTTATTTTTTAATCTTTTTCCCTTTGATCAAAGAAATTGCAAATTTTAATCTTAAGAGGACTGCTTCTTTGGTATTTAAAGAGTTTAAAGAGCAATTACCCAGATGGAATAAAAATAACAAATAAAGATGGAGAGTGGTTTTTAAGATGAATAACAAAAAACTGATGTGGATATTGTTGGCGGTCATAATAGTTTTTGCCGGTTTTAATATTTTTACTTTTTTTAATAACAGGCAAAACTACGAACAGGTTGAATTTTCAGCGACTTATACCTTTGAAAAAGGTCTTGAAACTAAGATTGAAAATGTCGTATTATTCTCATATGAAAAAGAATCTGATATGAAAGAATCATTGGAGTATTTCAACGGGGTTACAAAAGAAGAGAAAATGAAAAATTACGAGGAAGTACTCACTAAACTTGAAGAGCAATCAGAAAGGCCTGTTGAATTACTGGAATACGATGCTGTGGCGTATGTAGATAATGGAATGCTTAAAATTGAAGAAGTCAATATAGTCACCGGAATGGTTAAGGAAATAGAGGGCGGTTGGATTACTGATTTTGGGGAAAATAGACTGGAATTAAAGGAAAACAATAATTCGAAGCTAGTTTTTGTTTTCCCTGAAGATGCTACAATTATTTCTTATGAACCAGAACCTACTGAAAAAGTCGGAAATGTATTAACATGGAAAAACCTTGGAGAGATAAGATTTCCAAATGTAGAATATCAATAATATTAGGAGGCGTATGAATTGAAACGCCAAATTCTAACATCATTTTTTTTAATAATCGTTTTTTATTCGGTTTTTTTGGGTGTACCTGTGAAAATAAGAACAATACCGGGGAACGCTTCCGTTTATATTAATAATATACTATATGGAATAACAGATAGAAGTGGTGTTTTTGCAGAAATGATGTTTTTAATGGAAGGGGATTATGTTTTTAAGGCTGAAAAGCCTGGTTATAATACCCTTGAAAAAATGATACCGATTTCTGAAGCAACTTCAATTTGTCTCGAAATGATACCCTCTGGTGTTTTATCCGTAAAAGTTTTTCCGGTAGACAGTGATATTTTTGTAGACGAGGAAATGAAAGCAATCGGTGTATTTGAAGAAGAATTGCCTGTTGGCAAACACTTCATTCAGATTTCCAATGAAGGTTATATTACACGCACATTCTATCTTGATGTTAAACAATATTCTAAAAGAGAATTACAAGTAACTTTGGAAAAAGAGGGAAAAACCAAAATTATTTCAGACCCCTTAGGTGCTTTAGTTAGCATTGATGGAAATAAAATTGGGAAAACACCAATAGAGATATATTTAGATGCAGGGAAACATATTATAAGTTTTCATAAAGAGTGGTATTATTCCGAAACGAAGGGGATTGAGATTGAAAAGGAAGGTTTAAATGAAATAACTCAGATATTAAAACCCTTTTCCAATTTAACCCTTGAAGCAAGTCCGTCAGAGACGATGATAACATTAAACAGCAGTAAAACATCTAGGAGCCCTTTAAAATTAAAAAAACTTAACCCTGGAAAATATCAGGTCAAATATAGTTTAGATGGGTATAAAACCCTAGAAAAGGAATTATATTTGGAAATTGGTGAAAATGATTACTTTGAGGAATTAACGTTGAAAGAATATCCCTGGGAATTTTCATCAACCCCTGCCGCAGTTATAAGAATTGATGGAGAGGAGATTGGACTGTCACCACTTGTCTATAAAATATCTCATGGAGAACATTTGATTCATTACAGCAGTGCTGAAAAAGAGTGGATGACTAAAATCAATGTTTTTAAAACAGGTGAGTTAAATGTTAATCTCAATCAACAGACAACGATTGTTTTCAATATTATTCCTGCAGGACAGTCTTTCGTTGTTCATAAAGGTATAGAATACGAAAGTCCTGCAATCATCAATACCACTAGCGGATTACAAACCTTCGACATTCTAAGAAGTGGATACCCTTCAAGAAGGAGATTGTTTAAACTTCTTCCGGGGAAGATATATGAACAAACGATCAATCTTGAAGGGGAATCTGAACTATTTCTTATTTCCAAGCCTGCTGGAGCTACGGTTTTTTGGATGGGGAGTAATATTGGAAATACCCCACTTAGGGGAATAAGGGTACGTCCCGGTAGCGGTATGCTTAGATTGGAATGGGTGGATGGAGCAAGTTATGAAGAAATATTCAGTTTTTTAGATGGTGAAACTTATACAATTTATCGTGATATTCCTTCTTATACAGAACTTACAGTTAATTCACTACCCAGTCACCTTGAGATTTTTCTTGATGGTAAATTAAGTGGTGAAACGCCTGTTGTTTTGCATTTGAAACAAGGGACATATACAATAAGATGTAAAACTGAAACAGGAGAGATGAAAGAGAAGGTTATCACTTTATATGGCGAAAAAGAAAGAACCGTTAATTTTGTTTTCTAAGGAGGTCAACATGAGAAAAGTTATTTTATTCGCTTTTGCATGGTTTTTATTAACTTCATACTGTTATTCTGCTCCTCCGGATGTATCAAAACAATTAGATGTTTATGAAGAAGTTTTGGCAATCATCGAACTTGGAATCATGGATGTTGATAATAGAGGTTATTTTTTCGGTGCTAACAGTGTTAACAGATATGAACTTGCTGACGCTTTATTTCGAACTAGAGAAAGTATACTTGGAAGTAAGATCTTTAAAGAAATGAGCGGTGTCACGATTAAAATTAACCGGATGGAAGCTGATATTTCTTCAAATAAAGTTTCAATCGGTCAATTGAGAAATCGAATTGATATTCTTGAAGTTACTTTAAGCAGAGAAGAACTTGATGCCATGGAACAAAGGTTGATCAATTTAAAGAATGAAGTGATTATTCAACTTCAAACACTTGAAGATAAAACTAGCTTTATAAGTGGTTATTCCGATTTTCTTTCAGCGGTTGAAAGAGAACTTGAAAACCTTTATACTCAGGTTGAAGAACAGGAAAGCAGATTAACTGCAAATGAGGCAAATGTAAGCCGGCTAATAGAATATCTGAGAATTTATAGCGATTTAGATCAGTGGATGAATAAAATGGAAACAGAAGATCAAAAGCTTCATGATTATGATAAAAAGCTTGATGGAGATATTGATGGTCTAAAAAAGCGTATAGATAATCTTGAATATCTTGGTGAAGAGGTTAAAAATTTCAGAAATCAAATGGACAAAGCATCCCCTATACTTAAAAATGCTGAACATATACCCGAAATAAATAACCTCCTTATGAATCACGAAGATAGGATCATTCAACTGGAGACTTTAGGTACTGCAGTACAAAAAGTTGGTCAAGATAATGACTATTTGAAAATTGAAAATGACAGACTTAAGCAAGAATTAAGTTCAGTGGAAAAACAATTATGGTATGCTATAGGAATAGGAGTTGCTGGTGCTGCTATATCAGCAGTTGCATTAGTGTATGCTTTTTTAGGGAAATAAACTTTATAGTTGGTGATTACTTGAATATTGATTTATATGATTATAAATTACCACAACACATGATCGCTCAAAAGGCTTCTGAGCCTAGAGATCATTCCAAATTAATGATTATAAACAGAAAATTTAAAACTATAGAGCACAGAAGTTTTTTTAATATTACGGAATATTTAATTCCCGGGGATGTTATCATTGTAAATGATACTCGAGTTATTCCGGCAAGAATATTAGGACAAAAAAGTTCTGGAGCAAATATAGAAACATTTCTTTTAAAAGAACATCAGGAAAATACCTGGGAAACGCTATGCAGACCTGGAAAAAGGGTGAAAAAAGGTACAAAACTTTTATATCCTTCTTTGAATAATCCTATGATAGTGGGTACATGCTTGGATGTCAAAGAAAACGGGAATAGGTTAATCTCATTTGAAGCCCACCACCAACACCAAAAAATAAAAGAAATGCTGTTTTCACTTGGAGAAGTTCCATTACCGCCATATATTCACGATTCTATAGAGGAAACGGAAAGATATCAAACCATTTATTCGAAAAAAACAGGTGCAGTTGCAGCACCTACAGCGGGACTACATTTTACAGAAACACTATTCAAGTCGATTCTTGATTATGGAGTTAAGATTATCAAAGTAACGCTTCATGTGGGAATTGGTACTTTTAGACCAATATCAGAGAAAATCATTGAACAACATAAAATGCATAGTGAAGAATTTCATATTACTTCAGATTCCGTAAAAGAAATTTATCAGGCAAAGAAAAATGGTAATAGAATCATTGCTGTCGGAACGACAAGTGTCAGAGTACTGGAAACAATTGCTCAAGATCCAGAAAAATATAAGAGTGGTTTTTCCGGTAATACTGATATATACATCTATCCACCTTATCGGTTTAAACTAGTAGATGCAATGATAACGAATTTTCATCTCCCAAAGAGCACTCTTCTGTTACTTATTTCAGCATTTTCTGGTAGGAACTTGATCATGTCTGCATATAAGGCAGCGATTGATAATCAATACAGGTTTTATTCTTTTGGAGATGCTTGCTTATTACTATGAATACGCATACTATTTCAGAATCAGGTGTTTTTACCGGCCTGAGTTTGGTTATTCTTTTTCTTGCTTCAATTTCACCTGTCAATAAGATTTTCATCGCCTCTGCAAGCGCACTGGTAATGGAAGTTTTTATCAAACGCAACAAGCATAAACCTGCCATTTTTCTTTTTTTTGCAACTTCAACATTAGCAGTTGTTTTTTTGCCATACAAAATGATTGCAATCCTCTATTTTTTTTTGTTCGGAGGATATTCGTTGGTTAGAAATATCATTTTGTTTGATGATAGATATCTAAAAAAGGCTATAATGCTCTGTTATTTTAATTTGGTATTGTTTTTGTTGTTTTTTATAGCCAATAAATTCTTTGAAAATATATTGCAAATTATATTAAATGGACCTTTATGGCAGAACCTTTTGATTTTTTTCGTCATACAATTGGCAGTTTTACTGTATGATTTTGGTTTAGATTTAGCTTCAAAGATATTGTTGAACAAACTAAAAGATATAGGATTTTAATTTTATTTTGGGAGGGAATTGTTTTGAAAAAGTTTTTGACATTTTTTATCGTTTTAGCATTTATTACACTCGCGGCATTTGGTGAAGATGGTGACACTTCCACAAATGTAGAATTACCTGATATGGAGCTAGGAACACTTTCAGAGGAGGAAATTATTGACACGACAAATCAGTCAGTGCCAAAAATATCTCAGGATCTGCCAATGGCTGTTAAAATACTTGAAAACGGTAAAGATACAGGATATGGAGTTCAAATGAGAGATGTTGAAGCAGATTATCTCAATTACGAAGAATATTATACATCACAACAAAATTTTAACCCGGTATTTGATGGTATATTTGTTAAGTTTGATCTTGCAACTATTAAAGCTGAGGGAGAGTTGTTGGAGATATATGCAGTTAAAAACAATATCACAGTTGACGCATTAAAGCTGGAAGAAGAGACGAACAGTATCGTATCAGAGGTAATTGCAACTCCAGAATACAAAGAGCAAATTATAAATAATTATGGCTCAGTTGAGAATTTTTATGAATTTGTAAAGATGGTAAAAAAGGAGGAAATGCTTAGAACAAAAGTCATCAATACAGTTGCACCACTTACTGAAGAAAAGATTGAAAAAGCCTTTACTGATAATCTATCAGAAATTATCGCAGAATATGAACAGGTTAGGACGGGACATATTTTAGTTGAAACAAAGGATGAAGCACAAAAAATCAAAGAGGAAATTGAAGCTGGAGAGATTAGCTTTGAAGAAGCAGCAAAACAATATTCTCTTGATACTGGCACCGCAGAAAATGGCGGAATGCTTGGATGGGTAAAAAGAGGGCGTACTGTTCCAGAATTTGAAGCAGCTGCCTTTTCTGGTGAAATAAATAAAATTACACCACCGGTAAAATCACAATTCGGCTTTCATATTATTTTACCTTTGGAGAAAACTCAAGTAAGATCATTAGAAAATTTCAGTAAAATGGAAGAAGAATACACACAATTTAAAGAACAAACTCAACAAAATCTGTTGATGGAATGGATTGCGGAATATAAAAAAGAATCCAATATCACTTTCAAATTTTATGATTATTTCCAATCGATCAAAGAGTTTGGAGAGCATTATACACAAGCAATTCAAGCACAGAATTTTAACTCAATGATAAACTATCTTATAGACTTTGAACCAGAATCAATAAATGATCGTGCGTTTTATGAAGTTGCTCTTCAGAGCATTATTCAACTTTCCGGTCAAACAGAAGGTATCATGACAGAAGATGAATTAAAGAAGTTGGAAGAACTAAGATTAAACAATCTCAAAGAAATGTCAAAGGATTCGGAAAAAGGATTTGCTGCTTTGAGTAGATATTATTCTTTGAATCCCCAAGATACTAGAATGGCTATGAAATTTTTCGATACATTTATCTCTGAAGCTCTCTATGTCGCACAAAACGAAGAATTTATGGCTACTTATGGTGATCAGATAATTGCTCAGCTCATGCAGGCTTATCCCAAATTAAAGGAAATCGCAGAAAATACAACTGCTGATAAGAGAGACAGGGTCATTGCTTATATGTATTTAATCAGAATAAATAACATAACAGGTGAAACTGAGTCTAACCAAGAATATTCTGATAAAGTGCTGGAATTAGATCCAGATAATGAAGAAGTCTTAAAGTTACTTCAAGATTAATCGATAAATACCTCATTTAGATAATTCTATAAAACAGGGGCTTAAATAAAAAAAAGCTCCTGTTTTTTTTAACATGTAAGTATTACAAACTTAACTCGTTCTCTTTTAACCAATTTTTAAAATCAAATAATATTCTTCCAGTTGCTCCCCAAACATAAAAATCACTAAATTTCCAAACTGGAGAGGTAATATAAATCCTCTTGTGTGGAAATCTTCTTTGTTTCATTTTTGTTTTGAAAAGTTCACTTATAGAAATTGAATGAACAGATTCCACTTCAGCTTTATTCAGGTAAATGTTTTTGATGTTAATATTTGCAATAAAAGGTAGAATTAAATGATCGGATACGAGTGTCATGACAGGTTTTAATATTCCAAGAGTTCTGGTTACAGGACAATTGATCTCTTCCATAGTTTCACGTTTTGCCGCTTCTTCATAAGTCTCTCCTTCTTCTACTTTTCCACCAGGGAATGAAATTTCTCCAGGGTGATGTTTCATTTTTCTGTTTCTTTTTGTGAAGAGGATTCTCATCTCTTTTTTTTTCTCATAAATAGGAACGATAACTACAGATGTAATTCTATTCATTAGACATTTTATATGGTGTGTTTATCAAAGATATAATCATAAAACGTTTCGAGAGAAGAGTCATCGATTTTTTCCAATTCCTGAAAATAATCTACACTCAGTTTCTCTTTTTCTTCCATTTCTTTTTCCATTTCCTCGACAGTTTTCCATTCCTTGTTTTCTTGATTATCACTATCCTGCTGCTTAGCGCTAGTATCTTCAATCAGTTTAAAGGCTTTTTCAATAGCCAAATTAACATTAAAATCATCTGGTACATTGTCCAAGTGTTCGTATTTGGGTTTTTTAGCAATCTCCTCCGGTTTTAAACTATCTTTCTTTGCTATCAGGTCTGGTTGTTCATTTGTGAGGAGTTCCTTTTCATTAACTTCTGAAATATCTGTTTCTTCATCTTCCAAAAGCGAATTCAAAATAGAATCTCGTGCCTTTTCAAACTCTTCGCTTTCTTTTTTTGTGTTAGTTTCCTTTAAGTCACGCTTACTAAACTCACTTTCAGTACCTTCAACTTCTTCTTCAAAGAATCTGGAAATTTCTTCTATATCTTTGGATGCCATTTTTTCTATATCAATTTCCTCATCAAAAGGTGTCTCTAAAAGTGAGGCCGTGCTTTTTTCAGTTAAAACAACTTCCTCGTTGGCATTTAATTCCTCTAAATGACCGGGTATATCAGTGTGAATATTGTTATTCTTTCTTAAACCGATGGTTTCTGGTGAAACGCCTACTAATTTTAGAGCGATTCTACTGAAAAGGTTTTTTTTAATTTCAAAAAAAATGGATATAGTCATTATTAAAAATGTTGTAACTATTATAATAATTATCGTTTGTTGTTTTGAATCTTCTTTATTTTCAATCGCGCCTGAAGCCAACACTGTTGTTGTAGTAGCCGGAAGAACTGGTACCTTTTCTGAATTATCAGTATAATAAAGAAAATCATCTGGTAAAGTTGTCTCATATTGCTCAATCTTTAAAAGCAAATCCTTTGCTATAGGGTTATCTTTGTACAAAATCAAATACGTCTTTGCGGTTTTGTAGTCTCTGTTGTTGAAAGCGCTAACTCCCATCATATATTTTATATTTTGGGCTTTTGCTTCTATATTTTCATCTTTTATAAGAGCTTCTTGAAAATATTTTTGGGCTGCTTCATAATTCCCGGAATTATAGGCGTCTTTTCCTGAAAAATACAATGACATGGCGTTATCTTCAGCATCAGCATAAACAAGCAAAGTTATGCTTAGTAAAATGAAAATAATAATTATTCTGTTTATTCTATTATGGCCATTTTTTTTATGTATGTTGAATCACCTTCTCTTACTAAAACAAGAAGATTACCTTCAAAAACTTCTGCATCAACAAGTTTTTCTGTTCGAGGAATCTCAAAAAAAGTTCCTTCTGGTTTTTTATAAGTATAATCAATAATGTTAAATTTAGTTCTTCCAGCTACTATCAATCTATCAGAGCCTTTTATAAGCTTTACCCCGCCGATATTGTTTGTTGTATCCAATAGTATTTTTTGTCCATCAAGACTTATTACTCTTAAAGAATAATCTGAGGACAAGAGATAAAGAGAATCATTGTATATAAGCCCGTTTTTAAGTTGAATATCTGTGCTATAGGGTTTGTATATCAGTTCACAATCTTTTCCGTTAAAAAGGTAAACACCTGCATCTGTGACGATGTACGGATAAATTCCGTACAAAATTATTTGCCCATAGTGCCCATCCAACACAAAGCTTTGTGTCGGGGTTTCAAAAGTCAATCCCTTTTGGGCAAGTAAATAATAGCTGTAAGAGTCTGTAATGGCTAAGGATAATACAGGAGCTTCAAACATGAGATAACTCATTTCAGAGGGTTCTCCGTTGGAATATTTGGTTAAAATATTGTTTTGTACAACATAAAGATTTTCGGTATCTCCATAAAATGCGCTAACAGAATCATTGCTTATTCTTTCAAAAATCCCATTTTTAAAGTTTACAATTCCATCATTATCAAATATATAAACCATTTCACCGACTGTAATCATTCCATAAGGTGATGAACTGAACGGGAATTTATGGCTTGTTAAGTCATAAATGATCATGTTTTGTATATTTAGAAACTTTTCGGGGAATAAATTGGAATTCCAATTTGAAGAATCGGGACTAAACACATTGATATTTGTAGTATTATTTATTCTAACTTGCTCTTCAGTATTAAGTGGTTTCTTTTCAGAATCATTTATACCTTTGATAATTGAAATGCTTTTTTCCATGTTATTGTCAAATTTGTTAATATCTCGATTTATTTGGTCAATATTATCATCAGATTTATCTGAAGTCGGAGTTTCTTTAGCTGATGAATTTGTTATTGTACTTTCAGTCTCATTAATTGTTGTTTTATTGTTATCTCCTTTCCAATCTTCAAATTTGCTGACGCTGTTATTATCATTAGCACTTTGTGTACTAAGATCATCCAATTCGATTTGTTTTTCTGATTGAGAATCAGTAGATGTTGCTGAAAACAGATCGTTTACTTTGGTATCTTCTGTGTTTGTAATGGTTGAATTATCTGTATCAAATAACCATTCTCGAAATGTATCATCCTGGTATTCGGGGACTTCAACAACTTCGATTCCTTCTTCAAGGTAAGAAAAAATATATTGAAGTGTTTGTTGTTGAAGGAAGATATCAAAAAAAGAATAAGGAACAATTCTTGAGAGAATATTATCTTTCTTATTAGGTGCTTCGTCTAGTGAAGGGAAAATTGCACTGTAAACTGAAACTACACCATCTCCCTTTTCTAATGTGTTTTCAGGATAAAACTTTGCGAATTGTGAATCTTCAAGTTCAGCATCAAAATCCGGTTTGCTTCCACCGATAAACAGATAAGAAACGTCTTCTCTAACAGATGTTTCCAATGTTTTGATAACGTCTGCAAAAGGTAGTATATCTGTATAAAAAACATTCACATTTTCTAAATACCCAAGGTTATTTCGTGTTAAGTACCTTATGGTATCCGGGTCAAGTCCATATATTTGAGATATTACATTTGTATCTTTTCCATATAGAAGGTTTAAAAAAGACGGGTTGACGATATTGGTTCCAGTATTAGGAACTGAAATCAAGACAATCTTTCTGATATTTTTTATCGGGTAGTTTTCTATTGCATACCTGGCGATTATCCCGCCAAGCCCATGTGCGATGATATCATATTCTTGTTCGCTTTCAAGCAGGTTGTTTGCTAATTTCTCTGCTTCTAATCTTACATAGCTTGTTTTTGAAATATCAGAAAAAAAGTTCTGAGCTTCTCTTACATAATTGGCACTTCTTGTTTTAGTAAGCGGATAATCATATACCCAAATACTCCTATCCTCAAATGTAACTTCCCAGAGATTATTGCCTTGTGGATTCACATTACTGATTGTATTAGGCAAAAAACCCTGAAAATTGATATCAATCCCTGGAACGAGTAATAAATCAGGTTTTAAAGTATCAGGCTTTTCAATAATTTTTTTTAGACCTAATGATTGTTTAACGGGATTATTAACCCTCAAACCAACCAAAGACCCATGAAATCCTTTCGCTCTTAGCAGTGGTTGATTATTTTGATTTTGAACAATCTCCCCACCGGAAAAGACTTTTACAACGGGATTTTCTTTGTTCTCAATATAAAGTAACTCCACATTATTGTATTCATCACCAAAATAGAATTCATTTGGGATTTTGTAAGTATAAGTAATCGGCTCTAATGCCAAATCATTTCTTCCATCTGTTGGGGTTAACTCATATATATCCCCATAGAAATTTCCTAAAGCCTTAAACTGCTCATATGCACCATCTCTTGGAATTTTAGTGACTTGAAAACTTTTTGGATACGGGAATGCATTTTCAGGAATTGTTAACGTTAAGTCACTTACATCAGTTGTAGCGGACTTATCATTAGTCTGAGAAACAGCCGTTTTAGTTTGCTGTTTAAATAGATTTCCTATTAATAAAAATAACAAAAAAATGATAATGATTGTTATAGCAAGATAAACAATAGCTAATAGTCTATGTGACTTAAAATAAGAAATGATATTTTTCAAGTTTAGCATTTTTAATTTGTTAGGGAACTCTTTAATTTTACTCAATATTTTTTTAAGAAAATCCAATCGGTTCCATCCTTTCATTAGACAGTAGCTATTTTATCCCAGATGAGAGATATATATTCAATTACTCTTTTATAATCAGTTCCATCGATCAATTTTACTGACTGTAACGCTGAGAGACATTCTTTTTTGTTCTGTACGACCATTTTTTTTGATTCAACGATACCAAAGACAGTTGATATGGTCTTTTTATTGTTTATGGCATCTTTGCCGGGCGTCTTTCCTATTTCTTCAAAACTCCCTTCAATGCCTTTTAGATCATCCAAAATTTGAAAGGCAATCCCCATTTTTTGACTCGCTTTTTGGATAGTTTGAATATGTTGAACTGTTTTTTTTGTAAAAATTGCGGGTGCTGTCATGGAAAATTCAATAAGCCTTGCTGTTTTATAATCATACATTTGTTCAATATCCTTTTTTTTCAATCTTTTCTTTTCTTCCATTGTGATGTCAAGGTATTCTCCATAAGCAAGGTCTTGTGAACATTTTATAAAGTATTTTGTTAAAATCAGATCGTTTAATCTTGTGATAAGATCAAAGGCTAGAAAAAAGATAAAGTCTCCTGCAATAACAGCAGTTCCATGATCAAACTGTTTATGATGAGAGAGCTTCCCTCGTCTGTAATTGTCGTTATCAATCTCAGGTAGATCGTCATGAATCAATGAAGCGGTATGTAACAGTTCAATAGCAGATCCAATTAAGTAAATCGTTTCCTGATTCAGACCTAAGGTTTCACCACAATAAAAAATCAATGCTGGGCGAAATCTTTTTCCCCCTGCTTTTATAGAATAAAGTATTTGTTCTCTCCATTTGATATTTGATATTTCTCTTTGAATCGTTTTGTATAAATAATCTTCAAAATCTAACTTATTCCATCCTTCTTCCATAAAAAACTCCTTTTCTGTCAACACTATGATTTTATCATAAGTAAGAATTTTCAACTAATTAAGGAAGAAAAGATTTCCTTTAAATAACCAATAACATATAACGAACCTGTAATTAATATTGGTTTTTTTGTTATTCTGGAGAGTTCCATTGCCTTCATACAGGCTATTTTGTGATCAGGAATATAGAAAAGTTCATTCACTCGTTTATATTTTGTATATTCTTTTACAATGATTGATGTATCTGTTTCTCTTGGAGAATTAGGTTCAGTTACAATAACCGCTTGAGAAAGGTCAGATAAAGCTTTAATAATATATTTAATATCTTTTCCGCTTAACATACCTGTAAGCAGAATGGGTTTATCGTCACCAAAATATATTTTCCAGTTCTCGATTAATGCACTTATACCTTCACTGTTATGTGCGCCATCAACGATTATCAAGGGATTAACTGACAGTTGTTCAAATCTCCCTGGCCAGTTGGCACCTTCGATTGCATTTCTTAATGATTTGATATTGTAATCTTTTCCCATAAATTCACAGTATAAAAGATAAGTCATTATAGCAGTTGATGCATTTTTCATTTGGTGGAGTCCGTTCATTTTCAATTTGATATTTTTGATGTCTATCGCTTTACTGTAAAAATTGAATACATTAGAATCTATTTTATTTTTTACCGTTTCAAAATGAAAATCCTTTGAAAACTGATAATAAGGAGCCTTTTTTTCTTTGGCTACTTCTTTTATAATTTTATTGGCTTCAGGCAAATCAGAGCCACTGATAACTGGTGTACCATGCTTGATTATACCTGCTTTCTCGAAGGCAATTTTTTCTATCGTATCTCCCAACGTTTTCACATGATCCAATCCGATTGTAGTGATTGCTGTAACTACTGGTTCTAAAGAACTAGTGGCATCTAACCGTCCTCCTAGACCAACCTCTACAACAGCTATATCACAACCTTTTTTTTCAAAATACTTAAATGCCATTGCTGTCGCACATTCGAAAAAACTAGGTCTCATTTCTTCTGATATTTGATCCATTTTATCAACGGCTTCAAGGAGTTCGTTTGCAATTTCAACAATTTCATTATCACTGATTAATTTGTTATTGTAAGTAATTCGTTCGTTAAATCGTACAAGATGGGGAGAATAATTAGCTCCGGTTTTACAGGATAATTCAGTGAAGATAGTGGATAGCAGTCGCGTAACGGAACCTTTCCCATTCGTACCTGCTATTTGTAATGAATGATAAGCTTTCTGAGGACTTCCAATCAAATCAAGTAATTTTTTAATTCTGCTTAAACCCAATTTGATTGTTCCGTGTGGCCTGGAATGAAAAAAATAATCCAAAGTTTCATTATAGTCAGTAAACTCTTTTTTATCCAAGATTTTTACTCCTTTTTATTTGAAGCCACCAAGTTGATAAACATAGACAATTACTTCTGCAACGGCTTTGTATAATTCAGGTGGAATTTCAGAATAGTAATCCAATTCCAACAATTTTTCTACTAATTTTTCATCTTTATATATTGGTATGTCATTTTCTAAGGCGATTTCAACTATTCTTCTTGCAAGTTCACCCTTGGCCTGAGCTACAATTTTCGGTATAGGCCCTTCGTCGGGATCATACCTCAAAGCAGCTGCTTCAATTATATCTTCTTCATTTATCCTTTTTCCGTATTGATCTGTTTTTTTCATGCGAACCTAAAAAAACCTCCCTTATTTTGGGAATCAGTAAATCGTTTTACCTTATGTTTTAATATTCCATTTTGATCTAATTTTTCTCTAATGAATAATCCCGTTAAATTATAATTTGTTTCCTTTATCCGCTGTATAAGGGTTGAAGAATTATTTGTGAATTCTTTTGCATACTGTTCTTCTGCATATATGTAAATGTCGATTTTTTTATCCGATACAACCGTATCGATAAAAACAGTTCCAAATATCTGAGTATTTGTTTCAATGAAAACTCTGTACATATCGCTCTTTTCATATCCCCCTTTATCCGTCTTTTGATGTTGAAAATCAATAGCAAATGGCTGTTTGTTTAAAGAGATTAAAGATGAATAAGCATTCGAAAAATCAGTTTTGTCTGAGCTAATATTTAAAAATTTGATAAATTTCGCTGAACTGATTTCGCTTTTTTGTAATTGATCACCCTGTTTTGGTTCTAAATGTACTCTCTTTTCAGATTGAATAGTATTATCGATAACTTCTTTCGCTTTTGATTGATTTAAAAGCATCTCTTCTTTGTCGTTCACTTTTGCTTCATTATTCCTATGAATATCCGCAGTAAACTGAGGTTTTTGTTTTTGAGTTGTTGGAGGTGCCTCAGGTTCATTCAATATTCCCTTACCTGTTGTTTTAACTTTTTCTGATAATTGATTATCAGAAATATTCATCTGCTTGGCATTTGTAATCTCTTGCTTTGTGAGGTTTTTTTGTTCAAGTGCTTTTTCAGACGGTTGATTCGATTGCATTTCATTATTTGCTTTAAATTTGTCAGCATAGTTTTTTATGAGGATGAAAGCCTTTTTGGAGAAATTTTCTACCTTTGAAATCAAATTCTTTTCTTTGCTTTGACTTATATCATTGTTAAAAATCAGTTGGGGTAATTTCAGTTTTAAGTATCTTTTAAGTGCGATAGGAAAAAGATGACTGTCAATATTTTCTTCCTTCACAGATCGATATGCAATATTGGCAATATCATAAACCGTTTTTAAAGCATCTTTTGGTTCTATACCAAGCGATTTGAATTGAGCGGTGGTATTTTTAATCTCAAGATCCATCAAAGGAGTTTTTATTATTTTATTAAAAGTAAAGTCTTGTGAAACATCAACAGATGACATTGAATGATTCGCTTTATTTGTAAATAATGGATTTTCAAAGTTATCACTTGAAGTGATGATTTTTTTTATTAGTGAAAGGATGTTATCTGAATCAGTTAATAAATTGGTTTGTTTAATTTTTTCTACCAGATTAATGAACTCATTACTTTCAGACTTTTGACTTTGGTTTATCTTTTCCAAACCTTCTAAGTTTCTCTCAAAAGTGATGGGTTTACTCAGAGTGTTTTGCAATATAGTTTCTACCTCTCTGATAAATTCCTTTGTCATTATTCCTTTCAAAGTCGCTGCTGAATTGATTGAGTTTTTTATTACCACAGTTTTCTGTGGGTTAAAAGAGCTTTGTTCCAAGTTTTTTAGTTTATCAGTGTGAATAGTACTCATATAATTCTTGTTTTGAGGAAAATCTGTTTCAGTTTTTTTTATTGAATCTCCTATTTGTCTATTAACTGCCATTTCATCTATTGTTAACTTCTTAAAGTCTAGTATGATCAATTGTCGATTTTGATTATTCGTTATCTTTAGTTTTGTGTGAGCAACCTCATTTTTTGAAATGTCTGATGGTATGTCATTCTTCTGGGTTTTGTTTTGAGTATTATTCATATATGATTCTTTCTTTTTATAGGTAATAATGTTATCAACTGATTTTACTTCTGATTGAGTCTTGGTTTTTTTGGGTTGAAAAGTAGTTGTGCTTACCATTTGCTTTTGTTCAACATTTTTTGTTACTTTTGAAATAAATGCGTTCAACCATAATTTTAAAGTTTTTACATCAACTTGTGGCTTTTTTGGCGACATATCCAGAGGAAATTCATCTTTTTTTATTACAGGAAGAGAAAAAAAGATTTTTTTTAAATCTTTGCCATCATCAATATTCTCCATACCATTCGATGTTTGTTTAAACTCGTCAAATGTCTTGATAACAGGTAGCTCTTTTGAAGTTGTGGTATTATCCATTGAAGGTATCGATTTACTTATTTTTTCAATATTTGGTAGTTCTTTATTCGTCGTTTTTAATACTTGCTGTATATTTTCTTTAATAATTGTTTTGTTTTCTTTTTGACCTGTTTCGTATTGCTTTTGTTTATTTTGATGTGGTATTTGTGCATTGACTTGTTTTTCTCTCTTGAGAATGATTTCTTTGTTTTGAGTTCCGTTGTTAGAAATAATGTTGCTGAAATCGGATTTGTTCTGAAGCTGATTGGTTTGTTGACGATCAAGTTTCTGAGATTCAGGGTTATCTTTAACTATACTTGAAAATTTATTTTGGAAGGGTTCATACATTTCTTTAGTTGGTTCTTTTTTTGTGATTTTCAAATCATATAAAACAAATTCTTTGATAATTTGCTTTTTTACATCCGTTGGTATCTGTTCCCATGCTTTACCCATTTCCTTTGCCTTCAATGATAGTTCAATAAGTCTTCTATTAAAAGGCAATTTTGGATTAAATATCTCAACAGATTCCTTGTTTGTTTCTGAAATATCTACACTATTTAGATTGAAATCTTCTTTCAGAATTGTTTTCGTAAGATTCACAATATCATTAGAGATTTCTGCAAATTGAAGTCGCTCTTTTTGAGGCATTTGATTGATTAAATCTTCCAGTTCCTGAGTTGTTTTGTAAGGTAGGGAAAGCGAGAAAACATCAATGAGTTTTCCGCTTATCTTTTTCAACATTTCTTCTGATATTTCAGAAGGTAAATTTTTACCAAAAAAAACTTGTATTTTGTCTCCTATCTTTATGTTTTGTGAATTTCCCGGTTCAATCTTGTACACTTTATCATTAATAAGGACTTGAATCTCTTTTCCGGATTTTGCAATTACTTTACCCACATAAGCTTCTGTTTTTCCTTTCCCGTCAGTTTTCTTTGTGAGAGACTGTAAAGATATTGTCGCACCTGTTCCATTAGCTATATTCATAACTTCACCTTCTACAAGAAGTTATCTATTTATCGTCATTTAAAGCACTCACTAAAGATTAGGCTAAGTCTTCCCCATTCTTTTTTTAAAAATAAATAGCCAATAAGGGTTTCAAATGCTGTGGAATATCTATAATCATAATCATTACCTCGTTTTTTGGCCCCTTTTGAATTGAGCCCCTTTTTAACTATGTATTGTTCTTCTTCAGTCAGTAGCTTCTCCACTTTTTCCAAAAACATCCTTTGCCCTGATGCACGTTTGTGTTTTACACCTTTTCTAAATGCTTTAGAAGTTTTAATTCTTCCATCACCAATTGATTCAAAAGTAGCAATCATATTGAAGAAAGAATCACCGACAAAAGCCAAGACATCAATGGGAATTTCTTTTTTGTTGTTTACAAGTTTCTCAAAATCAAAAAGAGATTCTAATTGTTGTTTTTTACATTGTATACTGTCCAAATTTCTTCTCCACTTTTTCAAGATCTCTGCAATAATTTATAACACTTTCTTTGGAAATAATACCGTTATCATAGGCATCTAAAAGGGCTTCATCGAAAGATTTCATCCCAAACTTTTTTCCGGTTTCCATTAAGGTTCCAATCTGATGGAGTTTTTGTTCCCTAATTAAATTCCTGACACCGGATGTTGCAATCATTAGCTCGGCAACTGGAAAAAACCCTTCATCATCTTTTCTTTTTACAAGTCTTTGATAAAGAACACCTATTAATGAATTCGCTAATTGAAGGGTGATTTGCCTCTGTTGATGAGCAGGAAAAACATCAACAATCCTTTCAGGAGCTGTAGCTGCTGAATTAGTATGGATGGTTCCAAATACCAAATGCCCGGTTTCTGCAGCCGTCAGAGCCAATGCCATTGTTTCCAGATCCCTCATTTCTCCAACAAGAATAACATCAGGATCTTGTCTTAGGGCATATTTCAATCCATCTTTAAATGAATCGGTATCCAAACCTAATTCTCTTTGATGAATCAGAGCTTTTTTGCTTTCAAAAATATATTCTATGGGATCTTCTACTGTTAATATGTGTGCATTTGTAATTTCATTGATGTGTTCAAGCATAGCTGCCATTGAAGTGGATTTACCACTTCCGGTGGGTCCAGCAACAAGGATCAGGCCACTTTTCTTTTCACTCCATTCGCGAAGTATCGATGGCAGTTTTAAATCATCAAGAGTTCTGACTTTCTTTGTGATAATTCTAAAAGCAGCTGCCGGATTTCTTCTTTCGTAATAAATATTGGATCTTACCCTGATGATATCTTTTATTCCGAATGAAAAGTCTGCTTCTTTTTTCTCTGTTTTTTTTAATCCGATTTTTTCGTAAAGGTAATCTATACTTTTCTCAAGGTCTTCTTTTGAAAAAATCGGTACATCCGTTAATCGCTGTAATTCACCAAACACTCTATACACCGGGTGTTCTCCCACTGACAGGTGAACATCTGATGCATTCAATTGAAAGGCATGGTAAATAAGTTTCGGTATATCTAAAACTGCCATTTTATCACCTCTTCTTTATTAAAACATCTCCGTCTGAAATACCACTCACAAGATAAAGGTTGTTCTTTTCATCGAGAATCTCGATTTCTTTTTTTCTCCCGTTTTTGAGAAAGACAAATTCTTCAAGAACATATTCAGCAGGTATCCACGAAGCGGTTTCTTCACTGTAAGTAATCTTCGCTTCACAATAAAGTGAGTCCAAATATTCTCTGTTTAATTGATCTATATCAATTTTAATTTCTAAAAAACGAACTCCGTTTTGTTCTATAAATTTCATATAATCCAGTAATTGAGATTCTTTAAAAGGGTTTATTTGCAGTTCAACAAACTCCGCATATTTTATTAGATTTTCTTCCTCTGAGCTGATTTGTATATATGCATTTGAATTAGATGGAAGAATCTCTGATAAAATGGTCCCTTTTGAGACAAAAAGTTTCTCATTGATGGGCATTTTTATTATATAACCTTCCACTGGCGTTTTTATCTTTGTGTTTTCCAGCTTTTTATTAGCTAATTCAACAGCCTGTTTTTTCTCTTCCTGAACAGCTTTTCCTGAAGTCAAAATTGAAATTGCAAATTCATTTTTAGCCTTAGCTAGTTGATAAGCTTCTTCATTGCTCTCCATTTGGAGTATAATTGTATTTGAATCAACATAATCGCCTACAGACTTATCGATTTTTTCTATAAAATCATCGAATGGAGCTCTTATGATTACCTTATTTAAAAAAACAACCTTTTTATTTATTGTTTTATCTTGATATAGATTAAAGGTTTCGACTGTAATCACCTGAGAATTATTATTTATCATCATTATTCCGATCATAAGGGTGACAAATACACAAAAAAAGACGATCACATATCTTTTCAATTCTTATCCCTCAATCCCAATCGACTCATAAATTCATCTATTGGTAAAATAATAGCACCGGAATTCTTTGCAATGGGTTCTAAATGTGTGAATCCTTCATCAAAAACAGCAATTTCAGGTTTATAAGCAAGTCCATCTCTCAATTCAAAGCCAATTTGTTCTGAAAGTAATTTAATCTTCAACCATTTTTCCTGATCCTCTGTTAAAACTGAGATAACACGTCCGTTCAAATCTTTCTTTATTTCTTTATTCTGAAAATTAAAAGCAGAATCTTCCTGACCGTCTTTCTTCTCTTTTTTTTCGCTTTGATGGTCAAAATCATTTGACACTTCAAAAAAACTTTCGTGGTCAATATCGTCCATGTTAAAATCTTCAGATGTGTTGGCAAATGATTCTGTATCTTTATCTATAATAAGAGATTCCTGATGATCTTCTTGAATAACACTGAGTGATTGAGTGTTGTGTTTTTGATCCCCAGATTTCTGATCATCCTCAAGCAAGAGATTATCCAAAAGGGATTCGTTTTTTATCTCAGGTGTCGTATCGGTTTCGCTTTCATTATTAAAAGAAGGTTTTAATTCATCTTGTGTGCTTTTTAGCTGTTGATGTTCACTGTTTTCTTTATTTACAAATTGCAAAATGCTTTCTTCCAGTTTATCATTCAGAATCTTATAACAATTATCATCTGGAGAAAACCTTCTGCTTAAATTATACTTTCCATTAGATTCATTCACTTTAAAAAGGGTCTCAAGGGAAAATTTTTTAACAAAAAGTCCGAATTTTTCATCTTGAATGGAATGTGAATAATATCCATTTTCTACTTTTGTTGAATCAAGAATACGTAAAAGATAATGTTTTTCTTGATTATCAAAAACTTGTATATTATCAATCCAAGAATTGGTTATAGGTTTATTCTCTTTGAATTTGTTTGAATTTTGCTTCTCTGAAGCATCACCCGTTTTTTCTTTTTCCTTATAGATAATCTCATTTAGAAATTTTAAAGGTTCTGATTTTTGTGGTTTTTTTTGTTTTTGACTTTCTTCTTTTTGACTTTTAAAAACATTAGAATCTTTCACAGATTTCTCTTTTCGCTTTTCTCCATTTTGTGGTTTATTTTTCTCTTCGTTGTTTTTGCTTAGTTCTTCATGATTTTCTGCTTTTCTAGAGTTTTCATTTATTTTCTTTATCGTGACATGATTAATATTTAGAAGTATTAGCAAAGTATAAATTTCGTTTTTATCCAAAAAATCAAAATTTCTTTTAAGAAATTTTACAGGATTTTCTTGTGAAATCTGCTTTTTAATTTGTGTGATATCCAACCAATTTTCGGGGTAAAAACTGATAAAGTCATTATTAATAAATGGACTAAACGGATAGATTTTTTCTACTAAACTTGAAAATGAGTGAAAATCAGGGGCATTAAAAAAGACCTTAAAGCCTCTTGAATTAATAATTTCTTCTTTACTTAGAATCAATTTTTCTGTTTCTTTTAATATGTATGAAAGTGCGGTGAGAATTATTTCATTTGCACCGTAGTCTTTATTGTCACGATTTGTATTGTTAAAAGTCATCTTTTTTACTCGTTTACTTTCAGAGAGGTTTTCAGAACCTAGATTGATTTTGCTCACTGTCATTTCAGATATGTTGATCATTCTTTCAGGCACGAAAATTTTGAATAGATTGAGCATTATAGGAACGTTTCTTGAACCTTTATCAAATTTAACCAGAGGGTAGGTAACTTGTTGGATTTTTTTTATCAGCATTTCAGTGTTTGGAGTTACAGTGTCAGAAATGGTGTTGAAAAAAGAATAAGTGGTATTTTCATCAACAATAAAATCAAGATTTAACAAACTCTTTTTTATTACCTCTTCAAAAAAAGGAGTTGTCATATAAATGTTATCGCCATTTTTATCTTTCCCAATATTGACTAATTCCAGCATATCATTGTCAATTAAAGTGTCAATCCAATGAGATATGATGTTCATCAAGTCCTTGTCTTTTATTTTCAAACGCTTATAGATATATTTTGAATTGAAAATCCCCTTTTTGTTGGTAACCGTTTTTTCCAAGAGATCTTTAAGCATCTTTTCCAGTTTGTTCATATCAATTCTCTCCTTTAAAAACATCATAAAGGTCAAGTAAAGAATCAACGATTAAATCTGGAGAATAATTGTATTTTTCAACATCAGATAATTCACTTTCACCCGATAAAACCAGTATGGAAGAAATATCGGTATCCTTGGCCATTTTTATATCCGTATAAACTCTATCACCAATAAAAATCGCTTCTTGTTTATTTATCTGTTCTTTTTCAATTATGTAATTCAATATATGAGCGGAAGGTTTTCCCATTATCAAATCAGGGTCTCGCCCAGTTGAGCTTTTGAACATTGATATAAATGCCCCTACATCTGGTAGCATTCCTGTTTCAGATGGACAGTTTATATCAGGATGAGTTACAATATATAAAACATTCTTCTTTAGAAAATGAGAAAAAACAACAATTTTTTCATAGTTAATTCCCGTGTCATAAGCCATAACAGCAATATCTATCTTTTTGTCCATATTTCTCTTGTAGGGAGGGATGATATTTAAACCAAAACTCTTAATCTCTTTTGTAGCTTCGAAATTTCCCATATATAGGATTTTTGCAGCAGAATGATTTTCTTTCAAATAGTCTGCAGTGATTCTATTAGATGTTATAATCTCCTCTTCATGCAAATCAATACCAAACCCTCTTAGTTTATGAAAGTATTCTTCCCTTGTTTTAGATGAGTTATTGGTAAAGAAGTATCTCTTATACCCATTGCTTTTTAAATATTGGATAAAATCGACTGCACCGTGAATTACTTGATCATCAATATAGATCGTACCATCCATATCAAAAAGAAAAACCTTTTTTTTCTTTAGGTCGATTGTAATCTCGTCATTTTCTTTTAAGTATATCATCCACATCTCTCCTGTTAAGAATAATATATTTGTGCTCAAAGGCTGAAGGATCGCTGATCCAATCTTTTACAACTTTTGTTGCCCTACAATCATCTTCATTATACAGCAACAACGCCTCCAAATGTTTCCTGTTTCCTGTATTTAACCATCTTCTGTATTCTTGAATAGAACTTCTTCCATCCAAACCTATTCGCCACTTGAATCCCAGCCATTTTGCAATAGATTTTAGTGAATAATGTCTTAATGGCGTAAAAATATTCTTGATAAAAATTTCATAGATATCTATCATTTTATCTTCATTGTTGAATTGCTGTTTTAATTCGTTGGACAGCTCTTTTAAGACCCTGTTTTCATATTCACAATAATGGTAAAGATTGACTTTTAGCTTGTCCACATATTTCATAATTGCAGCAATTTGTAAGTTTCTGGAATTACTATCTTCGATTAAAAAATACTTATATTCTTCATTTTTTAAAAAACCAAACAGGTAAGGGGCATCATCAGCTTCGATATCAAAATAAACCCCGTTATTATGATTGTTTTTAATCAACTGGTCAGGTTCTGTTAAAAAAAGAGCAGTATCTTTAACGTAAGAAAAAGCTTGTAATTTGTACCTTCTTAAGTTTTTTATTTTCTCTTCTAATTCTTTTTTCAATGGTATATCAATCAAATCACCAAGGGTATTGATACCAGATGCTTTCATCAGTGAAGACATATTTGCGCCTATTCCTCGAATACTTGAAACCGGTAAATTGGTTCTATCGTCAACATTTAACGAATGGCATCTCTCCCAGTACCCACAGAAATTACAAATTCTAGTACCAGATGCAGAAGGAGGTTCTTTACTAGCTGCAATATCATGAAATGTTTGATAGAAAAGTTCAAATCCTTCTTCTTTGATTTTTTGAACCTTCATAGTCTTTTTCCTTAAAAAAATTATATTTTCTGATACAGGCAATCCGTTTAACTTTGAGAGTAAGATGAAAGTCGAAGCGATTACATGATGTCTTTTGCTGGGTCTTCTTGATAAGTGAGATAAAACGATTTGATATTTCTCTTTTTTTCTGATTAGCGCATGTACGGCTATCTTAAGCTTTATTCCCCTAACCGTTCCTTCAAGCTGAGGATTTAGAATATCAGCTTCGTTATTTGCTATTCTCTTTGTGATCTCAGGATTTTTTTTCGCATTAACCCACGAAACATTTTTAAAATATTCTTGAACGTTTTTAATTCGATCATTTTCTAATGCATTTTCAACAACAACATTATCTGTTTCTTCCTGGAGAAAAAAATAGAACATTCTTGGACATGTAAACATATAGTATATCTCATTGTTACCAATTACTTGATTCATAAAAACACGCATCCTTTATCTACTTTCCAAGGCAAAAATCTGAAAAGATTGTGTCAATGATATCTTCATTGAAATCCCTTCCGGTAAGATCATTTAGGCTTTTTATGATATCTCTTATTGTAATGGACACAGTATCTATAGTATAACCCATTTCTAAATCGGATATTGCTTTTAAAGTATCATTGTAAACCCTTTCAAGAATATTTTTCTGAAGATTATTAAATAGTTGGTTTTCACTTTTTATCTCAACTAGTTTTTTGGCAGAAAGATAAATATATTTTTCCAAAGTACCTATACCTTCTTTTTTTATGGCAGAGATTTCATGAACCGTTCCATATTTTATAACTCTTTTGAGAGGAGCTGTTTTTTTTATCTCATCAGACTTCAAATCGGTTTTATTAAATATTATCAATATTTCCTTACCTTCGGCAAACGCTTCTTCTAGAAGTTCAATCGTTATATCTTCAATTTCCGAAGTATGTTCAAAGATAAAAATCGCAAATGGTGCTTTCTTGAATAATTGAAAGGTTTTTTTAACCCCCATGGTTTCAACAAGATCTTTAGTGTCTCTTATTCCTGCAGTATCAATCAGATTTATTAAAATACCCTTTATATTTAATTCTGCTTGAATATAATCTCTGGTTGTACCGGGCAAATCAGTTACAATTGCCCTGTCTTCTTTTAAGAGTAAATTCATAAGCGTTGATTTGCCAACATTCGGAGGACCAAGTATCACTGTATCAATGCCGTTCTTTAATCGGATGGAATTGGCAGAATCATTAATAATTTCTTGAAGTTCAGAGGCAAGATTCTTTAATCCTTTTAATATCTTTTCAGCTTCAACATGTTCAAATACTTCATCGGGGTAGTCCAATTGCACTTCTATCATGGCTGCAATATTTGTATATCCTTTTTGAAGTTTTTCGATAAACTGAGAAAGTTTACCTTCAAGTCCTTTGACTAATAATTTTGCACCTTCCTGAGTTTTGACATTGATTAAATCATTAATGGCTTGTGCTTGAATCAAATCAATTTTTGAATTCAAAAAAGCACGATAGGAAAATTCACCGGGTAATGCTATCTTACAGATATCTAAAGTGCTTTTTAAGACCATATCTGTAATGATAATCCCGCCATGACAAAAGATTTCAATCATATCTTCTCCAGTGTAAGAATTTGGAGAGTGATAAAACACGACTTGAACTTCATCAATTGTTCTCCCGTTTGTATCTGTCCATTTTCCATAATATAGTTTTCTGTGTTCAGGTGAAATCCTACTTGATTTGATTTTAAAATGCTGACTTAACAGATCACGGGCTTTTTCGCCTGAAATCCTTACCAAAGATATTGCACCAGTCCCCAGAGGAGTAGAGATAGCTGATATGGTATCAGTTCGATTAAAATTCATGAGTTATAGTTGCTCCATTATTTCAGGTGAACTGACTCCCAATAATTCTAAGGCATCTTTAATGATCTTCTTAGCTGCAAAAGCTAATGACAGGCGTGCATTTGATAATGCAGCGTTACTAGCGTCAACAAACACATTCGAATTGTAGTATTGATGGAATTTTGAAGCCAAATCGTGTATGTAATTTGTTAGTTTATGAGGTGAATTAGTCTCAATTGTTTCGAGTAAGGCATCTGTATAAAGCATTAGATCTCTAATAAACAGCGAATCTTGTCTGGAATCCAATTCTTCTATATTTTTACCCGGGATAAATTTTAACCCCTTTTTTGAGGCGTTTGCAATTAAACTGCATATCCTGGCATGAGCATATTGGACATAATAAACCGGATTATCCATAGAGGTGCTTCTTGCAAGATCAATATCAAAAATTAATTGGCCATCTTTATCAACCATGGCATAAAAATATCTTGTGGCATCCTTCCCAACCATATCTATCAATTCATCGAGAGTAATGAAATTCCCTTGCCTAGTAGACATCTTAATAACTTCTCCCATTTGCTTTAGCGTCACCATTTGATGAAGTATTACGTTGAAAAACTCTTCTTCAAAACCAAGCGCTTTCATTGCAGCTTGCATTCTGGGTATATGCCCATGATGATCTGCTCCCCAAATATTAAAAACTTTTTTAAACCCTCTTTCATGTTTTTTATAATGATTTGCAATATCTGTAAAGAAATAAGTTGGCATTCCATCTGATCTAATTAAAACCTTGTCTTTTTCATCAATGAATTCAGATACTTTCAACCATAATGCCCCATCTTTTTCATAAATTAAATCGTTTTTTTGAAAAATTGATTTTACTTTATCTACAGTGCCATCTTTAAACAAAGAACCTTCGGAGAAGTACACATCAAATTCAATGGTCATTGATTTTAAAGTGTTTTTTATGTGTTGAAACATCTCATTTTTTGCAGCATCCAAGAAAAAATGTTCTGTTTCTTCATCCCATTTTGCTTTATATTTTTCTCCTTCTTCTAACTGTATTTTTTTGGCGATCTCAATAATATAGTCCCCTTTATATCCACCTTCAGGTATTTCTTCATTAATCCCAAATAATTCATTGTATCGTATCGATACTGATTTAGCCAATAATCTCATTTGCCTGCCAGCATCGTTAAAATAATATTCTCGTGTTACATGATAGCCAAATCTTTCATAGATAGCAGAAAGAACATCTCCAATAACAGCTTGTCTCCCATGACCTACTGTAAGAGGCCCGGTTGGGTTTGCACTTACAAACTCAAGTTGAATCATTTCCTTGTTCCCAAGATTTGTCTCAAAGTAATCTTTCGTATCTATATTGATAATTTCGGAAAGCCTTTTTTGATAAAAATCAACTGATAAAAAAAGGTTTATAAATCCCGGACCGGCTATTTCTACTTTCTCAATATTTTCATTCTTATTTAATTCAGCAGTGATCTTTTCTGCCAGTTCTCTTGGTGGTGTCTTCACTTTTTTTGCGTTAATCATGGCAACATTTGTGGAAAAATCACCAAATTCATCATTTGGAGGTATTTCAACCCGAAAGTCCAAGTTAAAATTCTCATCCATTCTTAACACAGCTTCCTTGATTATTTCATAAATATTTTCCTTAACGATTTTTGACAACTTATTCACCCTTTCTGTTCTCTATAATTCCATATTCAATTTTTTTCAATCCGAATTTTTTGTATACTTGCTCTTCAAACTTTATGTGATAAATATCTACAAACACACCAGGTAATATCTCATATGTCCTGTCTTCTTTTAAATTGTTTGTTAACACAAAATATTCCTTTGATGAAAGGATTTGAGTAACTAAGTTTCTCTGAATAATCAATTGCTCAATATCAACTTTTAATGAATGTACTTTCTCAAAACCTGAAAAAAACATCATCAAAAACATCATGGAAATAATCAAAGCGATAAGCATGTCTACAAATATAAAAAAGCCCGGTTCTTTTTTCATACTAAAAAAACTTTTTTTTCCCAATATCATCCATCCTTATGGGTCTTCTCGGTTATTATACATTAAAATTGTGATTCAGGGATCAAATTTTGTTTTTTTTGAGCGAAACATGGATTTTTCAAGTTTCCCATTAATACTTTCCCGGTTTTTATCATAATAATAATGAGCTAATGCTTCTTGTGATTCTATTGATTGCTTACCTTGATGCTTTTTTACGGAATAATCTCCATTTTCTTTCTGGATTCTGGCTTTCACATTATCTTCAATAATCAAATCAAGTATATCCTTTATCTCTTCCTTTAATCCATTATCTTCTATTGGAAACATAGTTTCTACTCGCCTATCGAGATTTCTCGGCATCCAATCTGCACTTGAAAGAAATATTTTCGGGTTGCCACCATTTTCAAAATAATATATCCGACTATGTTCTAAATATCTCCCCACAATACTATATACAGTAATATTCTCACTTAAATTTTTAACACCTGATCTTAAAGCGCAGATTCCCCTTACTATAAGGTCGATTTTTACACCAGCCATAGAAGCCTTGTATAGCGCTTTGATAACCTCTTTATCAAGTAAAGCGTTATTTTTGCAAATTATTTTTCCTGTTCCATTTTGCCTTGTGTGTTGAATTTCATTCTCAATATGTCTGATAAAAGCATCTCTCATGCCAACAGGAGCCACATAAAATTTTTTCCATTCTGGTGGTTGGGAATAGCCAGTTAAAACATTGAATAGCGCAGAAGCATCTGCACCAAAACTCTCACGAGAAGTAAACATACCAATATCTGTATATAGCTTAGCAGTTTTATCATTATAATTACCCGTTGACAAATGAACATAACGTTTAATACCATCTATTTCATTTCTTACAACAAGCAATATCTTACAATGAGTTTTTAAACCAACTAACCCATAAACAACATGACAACCGGATTTTTCAAGTCTTTTCGCCCATTGAATGTTGTTTTCTTCATCAAATCTAGCTTTAAGCTCAACTAGCACTGTGACTTGCTTCCCATTTTCTGCGGCCTTTATTAGTGTCTTTACAATAGGCGAATTACCACTTACTCTATAAAGACTTTGCTTTATCGCCAATACTTTTGGGTCTTCAGCAGCCTCTTCCAGAAATTCAATCACAGGTTTAAAAGATTGATAGGGATGATGTAAAAGAACATCTCTTTTTTTTAACACATCAAATTTGCTTTTTACAACTTTAAATTCAGAAGGGAGTTGAGGAAAAATTTGACTGTATTTTAGATGCTCATAACCTTCTATGTTAGAAATATCCATGAAAGATGAAAGATCAATAGGTCCATTTATTTCATATAACTCATCGTTATTGAGCGCAAGCATTGAAAAAAGAATATTACTAATCAAAGATGAAGAGTTCTTTTCAATTTCTAAGCGTACCGGAAACCCTCTTTCCCTTTGTCTTAAGGATTTTTCTATCTCCTCTAGTAAATCACTCGCTTCTTCTTCATCAATACTTAAATCTGAATTTCTTGTTAATCTAAAGGGATGTATACTTAAAATCTTATAACCCCTAAAAAGGTTTTTTGCAAAGAGTTTTATAAGCTTTTCCATGCTAATGAAATTGATTAGTGTTTCCCTATCGTCATCATAAATCCTAATAAATCTTGGGAGCACGGATGGTACTTGAATGATAGCGAGTAATTTTTCTTTTTTCTCATTCTCAATGATAACCGCTTGATTTAAACTTTTATTTAAAATCTGAGGGAAAGGTCTTCCCTGATCGATAGCCATTGGTGTTAGAACTGGATATACTGTGGAGTTGAAATAATCATATAGAGTAGAATATTGCTTTTTATTAAGATCTTCTTCGTTTAGAAATAGAATGCCTTCTTTTTTCAATTTAGGGTTGAGGAGTTTATTAAGACATATATATTGTTTTTTTACAAGCTGATGCACTTTTTTTGAAATAGCATCCAGTTGTTCTTTTGCGGTTAACCCTGCAGCATCTCTTCCAGTATATCCAACACTTACCAATTCCTTTAATCCGGCAACTCTTATCATGAAAAATTCATCTAAATTTGATCCGCTTATCGAAAGAAACTTCAACCTTTCTAAAAGTGGGTTCGTTTTCGCAAAGGCTTCATCCAAAACGCGTTCGTTAAATTCCAGCCAACTTAATTCCCTGTTGAAATAATAATCATATGAATCAAGGTTCACTTGCTCACTCCTTTGTTATCTCCGGTTTCAAGCCAAAAACATCTTCAAAGAATTCTGATTTTGTTTCTATTGACCATTTTTCCAATAAAATTCTTTGGTCGGATATAATTTTTATTTTTAATTTCCTGCTTTTAATTTGAACTTTAATATCTTTTACTTTACTTGAATGTGATCGATCTAGGGCATCTGCAATGCGTAAAATTGCCAGTAATTTGGCAATTACCAGTCGATCATTTTTTTCCATTTTTTGCAAATTAACATCATCTGATAAGAGAAACTTTATACTATGGTATTTTGCAACCGATGCGACTATTTCAGTTTCCCTTTGATCAAGGCCCAACAATTCTGTTCCCTTTATGATATTAGCAGAATGTTCTGAATGGTTTTTCAATTGAATAAATTT
>CAZRYM010000014.1:0-33659 GCA_964604305.1 uncultured Thermotogaceae bacterium
CTTCAACACTTGTAATCCATGTCCAGACATTGGAATAATGCAGGGCGTTGTTTCTGGCCACTTCAAAGGTAAAGACAACGTCTTCAGCGGTAAATGATTTTCCATCGTTCCATTTGACACCTTTTCTGAGTTCAAGTTCGTAAACTTTCGGTGTAACCCATTCGCCTTTTTCAGCAAGCCAGGGTTGATATTCGTCTGTTAACGGATAGTAATGAAACAGGAACTCGTAAACCAGACCGCCGGACCCTGCCACTTCAGCCCATGGTGTTAAAGGATTCCAGTTTGTCGGAGCGCCCCAAAGGCCTCCACCGAACACGAATGATTCATCTCTTTCATAACTGAAAGCCATCGTTGAAACGAGTAATACTAGAAGTACTCCAAGCAAAACCTTCCAATGAATTTTCATAAAAACACCTCTTTTTAAAATTTTTGGCAATTTTTCCCATACTAAAACGCTGGAATAGTATAATATTTGCCGTTCATTTTCATTCTATTGTGAAACATGTTTCATTGAAAATTGTTTCATTTCTGATTATCCCGAATTATTTTAGATTATAAACAAATAGGCCGTTGTATTTTAACCATTCTTAATTTTTTAACCTAATCAAAAAACAAATACACACATTTCGCTCTATTAAACCATATATATTGCTTAAATATACAATCACAAAGAATTCTCGGTTTATAACAATATAGATTTTAAAAATAGCCACTTTGCATAAAAATGATCGCTTATTTTCGAATAATCATAAATATTTCCTGATCATCGCTCTTTATGGCACTTTACCGGAAACGGGTTTCAGTTTATTATGATTGTTGTTGTAACAAACTTTTTGATAACCGGGGGAAAAGCAGTTGAAAAAAAAGACAAAACCGGGTATTATCAATCAGAAACTTGAAACATTTGATGATTAAATGCGTTTCAACAGCTTAACAAAAATGGAGGATGGTATGTATTTTTTAGGCGCTGATATAGGGGGTACGAAAACCGCTGTGGTCATTGCGACAGAAACAGGTGAAGTCATTACCCTTCAAAATGGAATCGGTTCAAATTATCAAAGTTGTGGAAAGGAAAATTCCTTTACCGTTTTAAATGAATTGGTTGAAACGGCATGCAACAGGGCAAGAATCCAAAAGAAGGATCTGGATTACGCCTATTTTGGAGTTGCGGGGGCGGATTTGGATTATGACTTTGCAGTTATTAAAACCATATTGGAACGACTGCAAATTGAACGCTATGACTTTGAGAACGATGGCTTGATTGCCTTAAGATCCGGAACAGAAAAAGGGACCGGTATTCTGGTAACTTGCGGAACGGGAAGCATCAGTTACGGGTATAATAAAAAGGAAATAATGCGAAAGGGTGGTTTCAGCTCCTTTTTCGGTGAAAGACTGGGCGGTTATTATGTGGCCGGTATGGTTGCTTCAGCCATTATTCGGGGAGAAGATGGCAGGGGAACAAAGACCGTTATGCATGAATTGTTGAAAAAACAATACTCTGTTACCATTCAGGAGATGATGAAAACAGAGTATCCAGACCAGGAATACAACGGTCCGGATGTGCATATCGCTTTGATAAGTACATTATACCGTGCAGCACATCAGCATGATATGGCTGCACTTGGAATACTGTACGATATTTCAAAAGAAGTGCAAACAATTGTCAAAGCTTTTCGTCGGGATATGACATTTGAAACACCAATTAATCTTGTCCTTGAAGGATCAGTCTTTAAAAACGCCGATCCCATACTACATACAATGATTAAAACCGCTATCGGAGATAATTACAAATTGGTTCTACCGGACCATGATCCGGTGATCGGTTCGGTTCTGTTTGCCATGGAAAAAGCCGGGCATACTATCACCACTGATATTTACAGGAAACTCATCGCAACATACGTCAAATATACAGATGGTAAATGATAAAAGGAGGAAATGTGTATGAAAAAGATAACCGTTATCGGCGGGGGCAGTACATACACCCCGGAATTGATGGATGGGCTGATTAAACACGCCTCGGACATTGATCTGGGTGAAGTCTACCTGCTGGATATCGACCAAACAAACAAATTCAAGATTGTGGCTGAACTGGCAGAAAGAATGGTGGACCATGCGGGGGTAAATTTTCGCCTACGTTGGGGAACAGATGTTGAGGAAGGATTGAAGAATGCTGATTTTGTTCTTCAGCAGTATCGTCCAGGATTATTGGAGGGGAGAATTAATGATGAAACCATCCCTTTGAAATATAACCTGATCGGTCAGGAAACCACCGGTGTAGGAGGCTTTGCCTGTGCTTTAAGGGCTTTGCCTGTGGTTGAAAAATATGTAGAAGCCGTTAGAAAATGGGCCGATAAAGATGCCTTTATCATTAACTTCACCAATCCTTCCGGTTTGATTTCGGAATTTGTGATCAACACATTGGGGTTTGAACGTTTCGCAGGGTTGTGTAATATTCCCATTAACACTCTTCAAACCTTTGCCGACACCTTCAACTGTCAAAGAACGGATGTCTTTTTACACTATTACGGACTCAATCATATGAGCTGGATTGATAAGGTCTTTGTTAAAGGCGAAGATAAAACTCAAGAGGCATTTACCAAGACCTACAAGCCGGAAAATGTTCCCGATTCTGAATTGTTTGAACGATTTGCCATTAAAACTGGGATGGTTTTAAACCCCTATCTGCGTTATTATTACACCACACGAACCATGTTGGCAGAGGAACAAGAAGCAAAGGCCACCAAAGGTACAAGGGGCGAACAGGTGAAGAAGATAGAAAACGAATTGCTGGAAAAATATGCTGATGTGGGATTATATGAAAAACCCGTTGAACTGGAACAACGTGGTGGCTCCATGTATTCAACAGCTGCGGTAGAACTTATAAGAGATTTATCAACTCCCGGAACTAAAGAACACATTGTCAATATTCGAAACAATGGTTCGGTTGAAAATCTGGACAGAAGCTATGTTCTTGAAATCAACGGACGTGTATCAGAAAAAATGATTAGACCGGTGAGTATTGAAAAGGCTCATCCCATGGCAAAGGGTCTCATCGATACCATTAAATCCTTTGAACGATTGACGATTGAAGCTCATTTGAACAAATCCAGAAAAAAGGCCAAAGAAGCACTACTCATTCACCCCCTTGGACCGGGACTGGAAGATGCTGATGGCCTTTTGGATGATATACTTGAGGTTAACAAGGAGTATTTTCGGTTGGATTGAATTTTGAGAAAGAAACCTTCAGTCGTGATTTAAAGGTTTAAAAGAAGCAAAGGGACAGGGCCCTTGATACGGGAATCAAGATACCTGTCCCTTTGCTTCTTTACTGTTAGATGAGAAAGCGGTGAATAATAAAAAAAGAGGAGATTGGAAATCTCCTCTTTTTTTCGCTTACTTATATATTATACCATGAAAACGGGGACGTGTCAAGGGGTTTTGATGGTATAATTGTTATTATTTGCATTAAGGGAGGTATTATGAAGAGGAATATTCTAACGTGCTGTTTTTTGGTTTTAATCACACTTGTATTTTCATGCACAAGTTTTGTTTATGATGGGGATGTTTCCTGCAGAGGAATGAATTTTGATTATGAGAGCAATCCGGAGGTCAAAATAAGAATCGAACAATTCAATAATCAAAGAGCCTTTATCGTTTCTTTTAAAACGCCTATCGGATATGCGAATGTAATCGGGATTAACGATTCCGGGGTATTCGCCACCACTCAAGCCTTGTCAAAACGGTATTTCAAATCGGATGGCAGACCGACAATATTTATCCATGACGTTTTTTTGGAGCAAATCAAAAATGCAACTGAAGCCGCTTATCTGGAACGTTTTGTCCAGGACAAACGGGTCCGGTTTTCTCCAATGATATACACACACATCATGGTTGCAGACAAATTTGGGCATGCAATAGCTCTTGAAGTGGGGGAGAAAGAAAACGAACTGGTGAAAAAAGATGGACCAATTTTCGCCATGGCCAATTTCCCTCTGTACAAGTTTATGGATAAAGACTTTGATGAGGTTTTTGGCAGAGGCGATCAGAATTACATAAATGTTTGGAAGGCATTGCTGGATAAGGCTGATGAATCGTTCGATTTAGAAACAGCTATGTATGTTTTGAAACAGGCTGTCTGTTCCACTACTGAGTGTTCGGTGATCTTTTTCCCTGAAACATTTGACATATTTCTTTCTTTTGATGGCAAGTTTGATCGTATCTGGCAGATATCATTACAAAGAGGAACAATTAAAACCCACAGAGGCTTTAAAGAAGATCGTCAAACGGAACTTACTTCCCGGGGACTTCTAAAAAGCGAACTAATAGGCTGGGAATGAACAAATTGAAGAATGCCCATTTTTTCACGGGCATTCTTCTCTCAATTTATCTTCTCTTACCGATAGCGTAAATCCAACCCGTATCAGGAGAAGGCCCAAACATATACTGGTATTCCAAAGGACTGTTCTCAGACATGGGATACATTCCAAAACCTGTTTCAACCATTAATTTATTTAGATTATCTGCCACCTTATCGTTGATATTGTATTTGATAATCTCCTCACCTTGTGCAGTTATGGCGTAAAAAGATCGATCTACTCCATTTTGAGCCATCATATCCAGATAGGCAATGAGTGAATCGGTAAATTTGGAACCTCCCAGATATCCCACCAGCTTTTCTTTTCGATAAACCGGCATGGCAACCACTATGCTTTTTTGCAAGCTTGTATAACCCGTAATCACAGCTCCGTAAACAGCTTCTTCACGTTCAAGTTGTTCGAAATACTCCCTTTCTTTTAGACTAAAATCCGTTAAGCCTTTTTCCACCGTGTAATAACTGCCATCCGGATTTGAAAACCAGTATAGGATTGATTCATCTTGTTGTTGAATCTCTCCAATCAAATCCTGCATCTGTTCCCACTCTCCAGATTTGACTTCCTCTGTCTTTGAAAGAACATCCAGGGTTAACCGCAAATTATTCAAGTTGGTTTCAAAAGCATAGATAAATAGAGTAGTATCACCTATAGCTTCAGAGATATCCATTGAAAAAAGCAAGAGAGAAGTCATCAGGACTAACAAAAAAACAGTCAATTTCTTCATTTACAAATACACCTCCAATTTGGTATTTATGTTATTATACATTAAATAAGTTTGTTTTGGATATAAATCAAAAAGGTGGGATAAAATGAAAAAAGCAATTGTACTTTTAGCGCTTTTATTGATGACTCTTTCCGTTTTAGGGATTAGCCTTCCAAAGGAACATGTGGCTTATGATCCATATGGTAATAGGATTTATCAGGTGGACACCGGTGAGATTAAAACGGGATTTACAGTCATTGGAGAGGGTGAACCTTTGCTGCTTCTCATGGGATTGGGAGGCACTATGATGGATTGGCCCAAAACCATTATTGATATGCTCTCTTACGAGTATCAGATCATTCTCATGGACAATCGTGGTATGGGATATTCAACGGATACAGATAAACCGTTTACCTATGAGATGCTTTCGGAGGATGTTGTGGCGTTTATGGATGCCATTGATCTGGAAAAGGCTCATATGCTGGGGTATTCCATGGGTACGATTTTTATTCAGTATCTGTTCATGCATTATCCGGAAAGAGTAGATCGAGCAATTTTAAATGCAACTGCCATTGATACATCAATGACGTTGGAGAATTTATACTCACATGCCAATGCAGAACTTCCAAAAGAAGGACCTGTGAAAAAACAGTTGGATTTCGTCGTAGATTGGGAAGTTGATCCGGAACTGTTTAAAGACATCAAAAACGAGGTGCTTTTGATACACGGACGAGCCGATAACATACTTGATCCAAACAACTCATTGATTTTGGCCTCGGCCTTTGAGAATTGCTGGTTGGTTTTTTTCAAGGACAATACCCATTATTTGATTTTTGAAAATCCGGTGGATTTTGCGTATGTTTGCCTTGATTTTTTAAAGCATAGGAGGTAAGTTTATTAGTTCTTTCCATTTTTAATAGAAAATGATTGCGGTTGTTCTGCCGGAATTGGAAAGAACCGGTTTATTCTCCAACATCGTTTTTTTGAAAATATATCACGGGAGCACACACAGGTGCTCCCCTATATATACATGTGGTTTTTTAGCTATGTTTCCCGGTTACTCAGACTTTTTATTCCAAATGTCGTTCGATATCGTCGATGGTGTTGACCAAAAAGACCGGTGCTGTTTCTCTTGAATCAAGGAATACGGGATTCGACTTTTCTTCAAAGGTTTCTGCGATTCTTTGAGTCCAGCCTCCACTTTTTGAGCATAAAAGGAGAGGCTTTCCGTACGAATACGATGCAAATATTTCCACAGCCGTTCCGGATCCTCCACCAACGGCAATAACAAGATCCGCATTATTCACCAGCACGCAGCTTCTCATTGTAAAATCCAGCCCTGTAAACACACTATTTTGTATATAATCAGAAGGTCTTGAAAGGGAGTTCTCCTTGTCCCAGGGTAAAACGCCCACTATTTCTCCCCCACCTTCATGGGCACCCTTTGATACAATGTCCATGATTCCGTCTCTGCCACCGGTCCATAGTGTATGTCCTCTAATTGCAATGGTATATCCAAGCCTGTATGTAAAATCATAAAGCTCTTTGACAGGTGTCTTGTTAATCTTTCCTGAATAGCCTATCACACATATATTCATATTATTCTCCAAGATAGTTTTCTATGACCTTCCTGTCGCTGAAAACAGTTTCAGGATCCCCTTCTGCTAAAATAGTCCCCTTATGAATCACGTAAAGTCTGTCGACAATACGTCTGATATCATCCACATTGTGATCGGTAACTATTACTCCAATTCCCATTTCTTTAAGCCTGATACTCATGCGTTGTATGTCTTTCACGGTCATAGGATCAATCCCGCTGAAAGGTTCATCAAGCAATATAAATTTTGGTTCAAGAGTCATCATCCTTGCCAGCTCAAGCCGCCTCTTCTCTCCACCCGAAAGATTTGAAGCCTTTTGATTTTCCAAATGAGAAATACCAAAATCTTCGATTAATTGTTGGGTCTTTTGGCTGATTTGCCTCTTTGGCATTTTCATGTTCTCGAATATTAATGAAACATTTTTTCTTACGGTAAGACCTGTAAAAACAGAAACCTCTTGGGGAAGATAGGTAATTCCCTTTTTGGCCCGCATATGTATCGGTATGTGCGTGATGTCCTCTTTATTTAAATGAATGGTTCCCTTTGTGGGAATCACAATGCCCAACATCATTCTAAATATCGTGGTCTTTCCAGCCCCGTTGGGTCCAAGCAATCCAACAATTTCATTCGAATTGACTTCCAGAGAAGCACCTTTAACAACTTCACGTCTTCCGTATTTTTTAATCAAATGGCTGCAAGTGAGTTGGTTTTTCAATTTAAATCAAAATTCCGCCCTTGAATTGGCAAATTCTATAAAATCCTGTGTCAAGTCAAAATCTTCAGCAATATAAACAGCTACTTTATTCGTAATCAATACATCAATGTTGTTAATCTTTGCATATTCTTCAGCCAGTAGTAGTAGTTTTTCATTTACCTTTTCGAATTGAACGGTATATTTTTCCTGTAACTGAGTGGTGAATTTGTCTTTCTGAAGAGAATACTCGTTAACCTTTAGTTGATAGGATTTTGAATTTTCCTCTCCGGCATTCCTCATCCTGATAATTTCATCTTCCAGCGGTTTTAAAAGTCCGTTGTAATATTCTGCATCCGCCTGATATTCTTCCATCAGATTCTTGGATTCAAGAAACTGCTGACCGGCGATGTCAAAATCGATAAATCCCATAACAGGCTGTCTCGAGCTTGCACTAAAAGGAGTTCCTGCTGTGAGAATAGTTGTGAGTGCAAACATTGCTAAACAAATGGTGATAATGGTTCTTTTCTTCATTTATAGCCCTCCTAAAAATGATTTCTTCTCTTCTAATTGCCTATCGTTATCATTGGTGTCATATTTTCCAGTGTTTTTTCCCCAATTCCCTTTACAAGAATCAAATCGGACAAATCCTGAAAATCCCCGTTTTTCTCTCTGTATTCGATGATGCTTTTAGCTTTTACAGGTCCTATCCCGGGAATCTTTTCCAGCTCTGTTTGTGAAACCTGATTAATGTCCATCCGGTTGATTTTCGTCTGATGATGAATCGTTTCTTTATCACCTTTTATACTTTGGGTTATTAGGAGTCTTTCTTTGATCTGTTCAAAAGTCCCAATTCCTATACCCGGTACATTCATAATATCCTCGATACGCGAAAACAGACCATTCGATTTTCTATACTCAACAATGGATTCCGCTTTGGCCGGACCTATTCCACTCAGCAATTGTAACTGCATACTGTCAGCACTGTTAATATCAACAGGACCGGTTTTTAGCGCTTGACTTTGTTTTTCGTATTCCTGTTTTTCCTGAGAACTCAAAACCGGTACATTTAAATCTTTAATACTAAAAACCACACCCAGGACAAATATACAAGCCAACGCAATTAAAACCAGCTTTTCTTTTTTGTTCATCTATACAGTCCTCATTCAAGGGAAATATAGAACGGATAATGCGCCTGACCTCCATTGTATATGCTTATCTCAAGGTCTTCGTATTTTCCCTGAAGGTTCTCGCTTAATCTGTCAACCATCTCTTCATCAACATCTTTACCGTAAAAAATGGTCATGATCTCATACTCATCCATATCAATCTGATCCATACCCTTGTAAATTACATCCTCAAGTGTGTCGCTATGTGCCATTAAATCTTTACCGGCAAAAAAAAGAAATTCTCCCTCTTTGATCTTTTCACTGTTGATCTCTGAATCGCGAACAGCATGTGTGACTGAAATGGAAAGCACTTCTTTGAGTGCACTCTCCATAGACTCCATATTTTCCTCCAAAGATGCGCTTTCAACAAAGGCAATAATACAAGCCAAGCCTTCTTGAACAGATTTTGTAGGGAGTACTTCAATATGTTTTTCATCACTTTCTTTCATCTTTGCTGCACTTTCAGCGGCCATGATAATGTTGGTATTATTGGGGAGGATGAATATATTTTCAGCGTCTATCTTGTCAATGGCATTGGCAAGATCTGCTGTTGATGGATTCATAGTTTGACCACCAAAGACAATATTATCCACATTCATCTCATGAAGTATTCTTGAAATCCCTTCTCCCGGTGAAACCGCTACAAACGCATAGCTCTTTTTTTCAGAGGTAGGTTCAATTTGTCCTTCGGTTTCCTGGGATAATAAATCTGTTTCAACCTCATCATCAATTATGTCATTGGTATGAGCTTCATTCTCTTGTTTGTTGTTGAACAAAACTTCCTTGTGTTGTTCTTTCATGTTGTCTACTTTGACTTTCATGAGTTCTCCGTATTTTAAGGCATATTCAAACACTCTTCCGGGATGATCAGTATGTATATGCCCCTTCAATATATCTGAATTATGCACCAACACCATAGAATCTCCCAGCCGACTCATGTTTTTCTTCAAAGACTCGATGTCTTCCGCCTCAACTCCGGAAAATAGCCTGGCCATGAACTCAGTACAATACTGATATGTCAGTTCCTCTGCAACGATTTCAGCCTCAGTTTTTATTTTCGGAACCTCACCTTTTTTTTCGATGGTGATTCTCGTATCACCCGAAGCGTATTTATAATACCCTTCAAAAATGTATGCCAACCCCTTTGCCCCTGCATCAACAACACCTGCCTGTTTCAACTTTGGCATCATTTCCCGTGTTTTTTCAACTACTTTAAAAGCCCTTTTGGTAAGCATATCAAGCAGATGTTTGTAATCGATAAAATCATTCTGATGCTTCATCGCATAATTGGCCAAATCTTCAATCAGGGTTAGTATTGTTCCTTTAACAGGTTTCATAACAGCACCCGTTGCAACTTCGTTAGCCCGTTTCATAGCTTTAACAAAAATTGGAATGTCTATTCTTTCATTTTTAAGAACTATTTCAAAAAAGCCACTAAATATCTGAGATAAAATAACACCCGAATTACCGCGGGCACCCATCAATGTACCGTTTTTAATAGCATTGGATACAGTTTTAATGGAGTCGTATTTTATTTTATCAAGTTCCCTGCAAGCTTCCAAAACACATGCTGACATATTATGTCCCGTATCTCCATCGGGCACCGGGAAAACGTTCAAAGCGTTTAATTCATCCCTGTGGGCCACTAATACTTCGGAGGCTTTTTTAAATCCGTTCTTTAAAAAAACAGCGTCTACCTTCGAAGGCTTATTATCCAATTTTAACACCTCTTTCTCCAATGGAAAATCAAACCTAATCGAGTTTTATCCCCAATATGTGTATGTTTACTTCAGCCGGCTTTAATCCCAGCATTTCATCGAACTTATAACTCACATATTCCTGTACGTTTAATGCGACCTGATCTATTTTCATTCCGTAGGAGATAACAGGATAAACGTCTACATATATACCATCTTCATCATCCCTGATATGAATACCCTTTTCTTCGCCACCAAGGTATTTTGAAATGATATTGACATCATCCATTTTAACCAAACCGTAACACTCAAGCAGAGATTGATATACAAGGTGTTTTAAAACGTTTATATGTACAGTTATTTCTCCCAGGGGATTTACTATCTTCATTTAAACCCTCCCTCTCGGTATATGTTTTTCTTTCCCATATAAAAAATTATAACACATTTCACTTACCGCTTTTTTCAAAATTCCTTTCAGCTACCGATTTTCCAGCATATTCAGGTTTACAATCGATGTAGTTGAAAAACAGTTTTTTTTCATACCTGTTATCACAGATCTGAAAGATGCGTTGAGGACTTAGCTCTATTATGACGGAATTGTCTGCCTCTTTATCACAAAGCTCTACCTGCAAACTCCCTTCCGCCCATAACATTATGTTAGCATCTTTCATTGTTTCCAAGAGAATTTCTTTCGAAATCGTTTCAAATGACTGTTCATTGCGGTCTGAAAACCTCACGTAAAAAACGTTTTTTCTTGCAGCCAAACAAGTCAAAACTTTATTCGGAACTGTTGAATTGATTCTATCATATGATTGTTCTATTGCGTATAAAGTCGGCAAACAGACAATGGGAATATTCAGGATTTGCGCAAGGGTCTTCAAAATACTCATCACGATCCTCAATCCTGTCAGTGAACCCGGACCCTTTGTAGTACAAAGATATCTAAGAGAGAGCACATCATAACCCCTATCGTCAAACATTTTATTAACCACAGACAGTAAGGCTTCTCCCTTCAAAGTCTTGTGATCAAATTTTCTTTCTTCAATAAAACCGCTCTTCAAATCCTTAATGGCAATATAAAACAGAGGAGTCGAGGCATCCAGAAAAAGACCAAGTTGCTTTTGTTCTTTATTATTGCTCATCGTGCCTCAAATTACTGATTTTTTTGATTTCTGTTTTAAGATTAGCTCTACCGAAAAGATGCGTGATATCATCTATGCCAAGTGCGTCAATCCCGCTTTTTCCATATCCTTCAATATTGGAAAGTCGAACATCTCCCATATATTCAATGTAGACTTTCTTGAAGCGTTCTCGGATGGTCTTGGCTATTTCACTGACAATATCCTCTCTCATATTCCTGAGTATGATCCCATCCGCTCCATTCTTCATGGCTTCAATGCTATCGGATATATTATCACATTCCAGCAGAATCTTCATCCCCGGATATAAACCTTTTTTAAAGGAATCTATTGCCTGTTTGATCCCCACGTACCGCTTCCACATTGGTTGATGAACTATTCCATCTGTCACCGCCATGGGCCAGAAGATGCATCCGGAATCCTCAATCGACTCATTCAAGTATGCTGTATTGTAAATCAAATCGGGAAGATTTCGTATGATGATCTTCATTCCGGGTGAATTTTTACCAATGGCTATCTTCATCCTGTACAACACAGTACATATATTCAGTAAATTAGACCATTGATTTAAGAATTCCTCCCGAAAGATCATAATCGAATTTAAAAAACCCTTTACTTTGAGTATTTCTGTTTCATTAGCCAAAAAATCCCCGGGGGTGTATGTGGTGACAAGATCAAGCTCAAGCTGCTCAGAAACATCCTCCAAAAAACTCAATCCCGAAAAAACAATAGGTGCCTGATTCTTTACTGTCAATTCCCACTCATCTATATCCTGAATCATTGATTCCATCGGTTGAAGTATACCCACTTTCAGCACCGCCTTCCTTTAATTAATACTGTAATAAAGCTGACAAACATAAGGTGAATAAAGTGATCTTAACTCTTCAAGAGGATACAAAAAGATTTCGAAATCAGTATTCTGATTGAGTCTTTTTCCTATTTGAGCCTTGAATGAAGCAATATTATCCGGCATCTGAAATTCTTCCAATCGAATACTTCTCGACCCTCTCTCAAGTCCAAGTCCTTTAAATTTAGTTGCTGAGCTCGCCTCCCAGCCCAGCATTACCGTTTTGTATGTTTTAAGCAGTTCATACCATACCTTATAGGCCGTTGCTTCATCTGTTGAAGCGTAAATCATACTGGATTGAAGTAAAATTCCGTGTGGATCTTTCATTCTGACCAGTTCTTTTGAAATATCCTTGGCTTGTTGTATCTCCCCGTTTCTTAGCATTTTTTTAGCCAGAAGAAACAACCCCATTGGGCATTCAGAAAGTGTTTTGTCTGTATTTATTTCCTCTTTTGTAATATACTCCCGATAAATCTTTGAACACCTGTGATTTTTCTTTTTTTCCAATGCGTTGACAACCCGTTTATGGGATTCGTCATCGTTATTTATAAGGTAGGGTAAAGCACAGGCAATATTTTGAAAATCCTTGAATTGATTTTGTCTGTATATCGCTCCTGTAGCTTTGGAAATACTCAAATAATCGTGTTTGATCATGGCTGATATCAGTTCGGGAAGAAGATCCTGGTCGTTTCTTTCAACCACACGCAGGATGTTTTTTAAGGAAGCATAAGAGCCCGTTTTAAAGATGGTAAAGAAGATGATCAACAGAAAAGGGTATAGCGAGTCCTGATAGTTTTTGTAAAATGATTTCATCTCCAGGTTTAAATCTCTTCCGATGAGTATTTTGGTTAAAAAGAAATTGAAAAAGGCATAATCCTTTTTGAGATTCTGGACTAAGTTAGATAGTTTTTCGTCTGCATTTGTCAAATTCTTACCCAAAACATCCAGAAGTGCCTTTAAATTCTCTTTTGCAGACACATTTCTCTCTTTTTCGATATTATTCCTTATCAATCCCTTTAAATCAGCCAGAGACAGGTCCGTTAAATGTCTTTCGAAATCAATAGGTGTCTTTATATCTTCAACCGATATATTGGACGACTTATTCTCAGTAAGTCTTTTTCTAAGGTCATCAGAAAGGGTCAGCTTCCTCTTATTTGAATCACTTTGCCTTTTTTTCCCCGTCTTTTTCTCCAAGTCCTTTTCTATTTCCATCTTTAGCTTCCGCAATTTGTCTAATCCCTGATTCTTGTCCGACATCTTCGGATACACCTCCATGTAACTCTTTTTTCAAGGTAAAACTATAGTATCTCCCCTTACCGATTATTACATGATCTATTATATCAATTCCCATTACCTTTGAACAGTCCCTTAACCGATTGGTAATTTCCCGATCAGCTTCACTTGGTGTGGGATCACCTGAGGGATGGTTGTGAACAACGGCAAAACTTACGGCAGAATTCGAAATAACCGGTCTAAAAACTTCTCTCGGGTGAATCAGTGATGCATTAACCGTTCCTTTTGTGATATCTTCAACGGAGATGACGTTTGATTTTGAATCTACACTAATAATTCTTACCGTCTCTTGGTTCAAAAAAGACATGTCCAGACACATTTTAAAGATATCCGAGGGTTTTTTAATCTTTCTCTTTTCCACCACAAGTTCCTGGTACAATCTTACACCCAATTCCAAAGAAGCCTTTAGGGTTACCGCCTTGACCTCACCCAGTCCCCTGATCTTTTTGATACTGTCAAGAGGGGCCTGTTGAAGTTTATACAAGGAATTATCCATTCTGGAATATAACGCCTCAGATACTTTTAATACGTTCATTTGTGAAGTACCGGTTCGTAAAAGGATAGCGATCAGTTCATCCACTCTCAAATTGCCCGAACCGTATTTCAAAAGCTTTTCCCGGGGCATGATCATAAACTGATAACCTCAAAATCCAGGAACAACTCCCAAAGGCGACCAATAGGCAACCCCATTACGTTGTAATAGTCACCGGCGATTTTTTCAACCAAAAAAGCCCCTTCATCCTGTATTCCGTAGGAACCGGCTTTATCCATTGGTTTTTGTGTTGCGCAATAATGCCGGATAAATTCTGAAGGAACCTTTCTAAATTTGACTCTCGTTTTCTCCCAAAATTTAATCTCATGTGCTTTGCCACTTTTCTCATTTATCGAAAGACAACAGCCCGTATACACTTCATGCCATTGGCCGGAAAGCATCTTCAACATGATCTGAGCATCTTCAACCGATTTCGGTTTTCCAAGTATCCTGCCTTTGAAAAAGACCATGGTATCCGCTGCGATAATAACCGTTCCGGGTCTTTTAAACCCATCATACATAGACCGTAGTTTTTTCAATGCGATATCAACAACTATTTCCTGTTCATACTTGCTTTCGGGTTCGTCCGCTTTCTCTTTTTCCAACCTGTGTGACTTGTAAACCACATCCAGTCCGAATCTGTTCATCAATTCCTTTCGTCTTGGAGACCCTGAAGCCATTATGACAGTATACCGATTGTTTTCATCCATTTTATCCCCCCATAAGCGATCATAGCATTTAAGAAACCGGTAAAAGCACCAATTCCAATGATGTAACCGGCCAGATAAAAGACCTTTGCAGACCCCACAAAAAGGATTGCTGCCAAAAATAACTGAACCAGATTACTCATAAACGAACCGAATACACTCACGGCTATTAAACCAAATTTTCTTTTCATCAGTATTGACATCATATAAACAGAACACAATGAACCTCCCATACCTAAAAAAAAGGAAGGGCCAAGAAATCTGCCGGTTAACAATGAAGCAATCATAACCTTGATCGCCACGGCAGTCACGGCTTCCTTTTTCCCCAACAGCAATAAAATCATTAACATAATGCTGTTGGAAAATCCCCATTTGAAACCCGTTACCGGTACGGGTGGCGGTATGACCAATTCGAGAATCCCTATTCCAACAGCAAGCGCTGTTAAAACTGATAAAAAAGTCAACTGTGCGGATGAACCTGCTCTATCCCTAACCCCGATATTCATTCTCCTTTTAGCCTGTAATCAAATCAATTCCGTTTGTTTCTTTTACCGGTTCTTCTTCCGTTTCAACGGTGACAATCACCTTCTGCGGAACGCATACCAAAACTCCGGATTGGCTTAAGACTGTCCTTTCACATAAATGCAATGGACACTGAGAGTTTACAATACGCACATCCATATCTGATATGACAAGATCCATGAGCTTTTTACCGTTGTTTTCTATCAGTTTTATTCCTTCATCCTCCAGAGAAAACCTATATCGAATGACTCCGCTTATTCTGACTGAAATCATATCGCCTTTTGACATGGTGTATGTAAAATACACAGCGGAAACTGTAAAGGCAACGATGAAAACATATATAACGATATCCCGTTTTCTAAAAAGATGAAATCCCAAAGATTCATCCCTTTGTTTAAAAGCTTGCATTATCTCTTTTCCTTAAAAAAAGACCAACCTTCTGTTGTAGTAATTTCACCGTCTGAATTCATAAATAGGCCTTGTCCTCCCAGAACAGGCAACAATACAGAAGAAAACTCTCCACCCAGTACAAAGGCAGCTGTTGAAAGCGCATCAGCATCCATTGCATCGGGGGAGATAACAGTGGTGGACATAGTTTTTCTGACCGGATAGCCTGTTTTGGGATTGATGATGTGATGGTATCTGATGCCATCGATGATAAAAAAGCGCTCGTAATCACCGGAAGTAACAATGGTTCCCTTTTTGAGATAGACTAAATCAATGTATTCACCGCTGTCCCCTCGAGGGTCTTGTACCGCTATAGACCAGTAATCACCACCAAATTTAGGCCCTATAATTCCTATATCTCTGCCGGCGTCAATATACCCGTTGGCCTCTGGATCCATTTCTTTTGCAATGGATATTCCCCTGTCGATTGCATATCCTTTGACAACTCCTCCGAGATCGAGTTTAACACCGTTTTTAAGTATCACAACATCACTTTCAATAGAAACATTTTCATAGCCGCTTTTCTCTAAAGCCTGCTCAATCTCTAAATCTACCGGAATATGGGGCTTAAAATCATTATCATTGATTCTGTCAAACCCCCAGAGTGTTATCAAATTTCCCAAGGCAGGGTCAAAGGCTCCTTCAGTCGCTCTTGCAAGGGCAAGTGATCGCTCAATGACGAATGAAGTTTCTTCATCCACTTCAACAGGACTATTACTGTTATTGATACGGGATATCACACTGTTTGGATCTGTTACAGAAAACTTTCTCTCAATCCTGTGAAACTCCCGAAGCATGGCATCGACTATTAACCCGGGGTCTTTGTCTGATGACACAACCACTTTAACGGTTGTTCCCAGGGCTATGTCAACTTTCGACACGTATTCAGGTTCACTTCTAAAAAAAAACACTATCGAAAAAAACAGGAGAACACTGATAAAGATAACTATCAGTATCTGGCTGTTTTTCGACAACTTCATAACTTGATTTTGACGTCCGTTTTGCATTCGGTGCATTTTTTATCCTGTATACCCGTTACCTCAACCTGGAAACCACTTCTCTTTATGAGCAGATTGTTGCAAACAGGACAATAGGTGTCTTTCCCCTCATTAAGATTTGTATTTCCCAGATAAACGTATTTTAAGTGTTTCCTGGCAATCGCATACAATTTTAAAAGCGTCTCATCAGGTGTCGGTTCTTTGTTAAACTTGTATGCAGGAAAATATTTAGATAAATGAAGTGGGATTTCGTCGTTAACCGAAGCAATCCACGCTGCCTCTTCCTCCATTTCTTCCTCTGAATCGTTTTCTCCGGGAATAATAAGGGTGGTCAACTCCAGATGCAACCCTTCATCACTGATGGTTTTAATGTTTTTCTTTACAGTCTCAAGATCTCCACTACATCTTTTTTTATAAATCTTATCGTTGAACCCCTTCAAGTCAATATTCATGGCTTGAATCGTTTGTAATAAAAGTTTTAACGGGGCTTCTTCGATATAACCGTTCGTCACCATTACATTATAAAGTCCATCAGAGCTTGCCATTCTGGATGTATCCAAAACAAATTCAAAACAGACTATAGGCTCATTGTATGTGTAAGCGATCCCTTCCAGTTCCCTATCCAATGTCAGATCAATCAGCCTGTCGGGGTTCACTCTTTGGACTTGGGGTTTTTCATGCGCGATTTCCCAATTTTGACACCACGGGCATGTCATATTGCAACCCCAGGAACCTACAGAAAGTATCATGGTACCAGGATGAAAATGATAAAGGGGCTTTTTCTCTATCGGGTCGTTTGAAATGGAAGAAAGAGTTCCATAGGTGAGTGTATAAAGCACACCACCTTTATTTAAACGCACTCTGCAAAGACCCGTTTGGCCTTCTTCGATTTCACAATGATGGGGACATAGATTACATTTTACCTTAGACCCTCCAATTTCTTCATAAAAGAGGGCTTCTCTCATAGTAATTCCTCCTTAATGGTACCTGTTCACTTCAAACCTATAGACTTTGACCTGTTCGTGAATACCGATACCGGCCTTTCTTTTGGCAATTTCAAGCTGTTTGTTGACTGTGTCAACACCGTCAAGATCAGGCAACAATAAACCTCTTCTGTACCCGCTTTCAACGATTACCCCGTAAATTTTCGGATCCAACTCATCAAGATTTGTACATTCCACAGGCTGAGACAAAACATCCACAGAAACCACAAGACGATCCAGTTCATCAGGCGCCACAGCGTTAAACCTGGGATCTCTGGTCGCTGACGCAATGGCATTTTCACGAATTTCCAGGGCCAGATTCTTCTGTGTGGGCATAAAAGTACCGATGCAACCTCTAAGGGTTTCATCTTCATTGTGCAGGGTAACAAAAGCACCTGCCAGCGTTTCCAGGAGCTTATGTGGTATATACTCGGGAATATCGATCACCTTGTCGTTTAATACGTAATTCTCAATACATTCAATCGCCCATAGGACGTAAGCATGATTTCCCTTCAAATTATCGCCTCCTTATCCAAAGAAAAGTGTGCAAAGCTTATAGTAATCGTATGGAACCAGTTTCTTTGTTGCAACGCCGTACTCAATAGGAACGGATACGATATCGTTTCCTGAAAGTGCTACCATCCGTCCATAATCCTGTTTTTTGATCAATTCCATGGCATGAACACCGTACCTTGTTCCCAGTATCCTGTCAAATGCAGTTGGGGTACCCCCTCTTAGAAGATGTCCCAATACAACCGATCTTGTCTCATAAGAACGTCTTTCCTTCGTGATTTCAGTCAGAAATTCTGCTATTCCACCCAACTGAACATGTCCAAATGCATCCACCGCCTTGTGCTTATTGACCTCGTCTTCAAATTCCGTCGGCTTAAAGCCTTCAGCTACAGCTACAATACAGTATCCGCCTCTTTCCATTCTCTTGTCCACAACAGACATGATTTCATCCAGAGTCATGGGATATTCAGGAATCAGAACAAGATGCGCCCCGGATGCCAATCCCGCTTCAAGCGCTATCCATCCCGCCTCTCTTCCCATAATTTCCACATAGAATACCCTGTTATGGGATTTTGCCGTTGAATGAAGCCTGTCAATAGCGTCCGCCCCTACGTTCACAGCTGTATGAAATCCAAATGTATAATCGGTATTGGATACATCGTTGTCTATAGTCTTGGGTACACCAACAACTGGGAAATGGAATGAAGAGAGCTTTGCAGCCACACTTAACGTGTCATCCCCACCTATGGCGATGATCGCATCGATCTTGAGTTTCTCAAGATTTTCAAACAGTTTTTTGGTGTCCTCTTCTCTTTTAAAGGGGTTTGTCCTGGAAGTACCCAATATCGTACCACCCAGTATATGAATGCCCTCAACATCTTCAGTATTAAGAGGTATATAATCTGCTTCAAGAGGGCCATTCCATCCCCTCATAAATCCAAATATTTCCATATCCGATCGTTTTGATGAAACAATTCCTCTGACAACGGCGTTTAATCCCGGACAATCTCCACCACCAGTTAAAATTCCTATTCGCATGTTTATCCTCCTTATATATTCATGAATTCATCGATCTTTTCGACTTTCTTTTCTACCGAACTCAATAACTCATCAAAAATAACCGGGGTTAACCCCAATTCTTCCCAACAATACTTAGGCAATTCTATCGCCTTACCGCCGCCATTATCTCCACATTTCAGTCGTTCAGTTACAAAAGTTGCCAATGTAATAATGTTAACCGGATCAGAATAGATTGAATTCTGAATGGTTTTAGGCCGATGATGCCTTGAAGCTGTTATCAGAACCAGTTCTGGAAAGTTCCACTTTTCGAGCAATAATTCAGCGAAAATTTCATGGGTGGGAATCTCCAGTATTTGCTCCGCAGCATAATAACTGATCTTCTTTACCCGGGCCAGACTGATGATTGAATCAAACAGATTGGGGAAAAGAACTCCCTGAACTGATTTGCCTATGTCATGCAACAACCCGCACATGAACAATTCCTCTTTGTTTGAATACCCGATAATCTCCGCTGCCAGCTCCCCAACAGTTGCAACTACAACCGCGTGTTTCCAAAACTCCTTCATGTCAAGCTTTTCAGAATCAAAATTAAAGAACTCTTTTCCGGTAAATATACTCATTGCCATGTTTCTAACCGTTTTAAAACCCAGAATCATAATAGCTTCAGTCAATTTTGTTACATTACGGGGCAATCCATAATATGCTGAATTTGCAATTTTCAATATCTTTGCTACAAAAGAAGGATCCTTGGACGCAACTTCATTCAAATCCTTTGCAGAAGCACCGGGATTGTTTGCCGTATCCACAATCTTCTGAAGAATGAAGTCCGGTGAGGGCAGACTTTCAATTTCCTGGATGGTTTTCTTCAAATCCATAATAATCTAATCCTTCGACTTGTCCAGTTCAAATCTGAAAACTGACCCTTCACCTGTAGAACTTTCAACGGTAATCTCCTTACCGTGTTCCTGAATAATCTCCCTGCAAATAGCCAATCCAAGACCGGTTCCTTCTACCTCATAAGTCAGACTGTTGTCAATACGGTAGAATTTGTTAAAGATATTTTCCAACTCGGATTCAGGAATCCCAACCCCGTTATCTCTTACCTCAACGGTTATTTCGTCGCTTTGATTCTTTAAAGATATAATGACTTCTTTTTCCTCTTTCTCCTTATCAGTATATTTCACGGCATTGGATATTAGGTTTATCAAAACCTGTTTGATTCTCTTTTCATCAGCATTAACCATTACCGATTCTTTCGGCAAGTCCATTTTGACTTCAACTGAATTCTGTTCGTACTTCTCCTTATTGCTCTCTTTTGCCTTTTTTATCAGTTCAACTATATTAAAATCGGTTCGTTCCAGATTAAGGTCTTTTCTCTCCATCCTGGAAAAATCAAGGAGCTGATCAAGAAGGAAGGTCAGATGATCGCTCTGGTCGATGATCGTTCCCATAAATTCTTTTAAAGTATCCGGATCCATGGATTCCACTGAATCGTTAATCGTTTCGGAATAAGCCTTAATTGCAGATAAGGGTGTCCTGAGTTCATGAGATATATTTGCAATAAACTCAGTCTTCATCTGATCGATCTTCTTCATTCTCTCAAGCTCTTTTGTGTTGGTAATGTCTTCAAGCCTGATTAATACTTGCTCATCATCAGTCAAAAGAACAGAATTAAATGAGAAAAAGACATCTTCAAATTCCATTTCAACAGCCTGTCCGGAATCGCGGGAAAAGGTATCTGCTGCTATTACTTTAATTTCCTCTACAACAGATTCAGAGGGGTCAATTTCATTATATTTCTTATTTTTGAAAACAAAGTCCCCGGAGGAATCCAAAACACATATTCCCTCATCTAAAGAATTCAGCATCATTTCAAAATAGACACGCAACCGTTCCTGAACAAGCGCCCCTTCTTTTACCTCATTGAGAAGGTCCAGATTCTCAAGCACGATCCCGGAATAAAAGCTAAAAAAGCCAAACATGTTCTCAAATTCCTGTGTAAAACCCTTCTCATTTTCTCCCACATATCCAAAAAAAGTTGAAAGAACCTTTCCCGATTTTACAGAAGGGAGGATGACAAGGTAGTCTGAATTGTTTAACGGGAAAAAACTGGGTGATTTTCTCTCCAAGGCAAGCTTATAATATTTTTCCATCTCAGTTTTGTCCAAAGGAAAATTTTCATCCAGCCTGACAATATCCCATACATCATCTTTGTATACGGAAGTCAAACTGGATTCTATTGAAAAGAAGCGTCCCATCACTTTTTCAATTGCCTTTGAAATATCCACTGTATTTTTTGCAGTGTTCAATTCCCGAGCAAAAGACGCGATTGTGATTAGAAATCTGTTGATAGAATTAGACGATTCTTCCATAAAAACCTCCCGAATATACCCTTTAATTATACCATATCAGAAGAAAACCCCCTTGTATTATGTCCAAAACTTCATTAATTAAACCAATTCTTTTTATGCCTCTAACTAATATAGCTGTTTTTTATTTTTAAGGAAATATTGAACAATAAAAACAGGTGAGTTTTTAGGGGAAGCAGTTTATATTCATTTAAATTGAAAAAAAAGATTTAATCAGCTCTGTCTGCGATGAATTTATAGACTTCCTGTTCGGTTGGCATGGAGTTTGCAGCTCCTTCGCGGGTAGCAACTATGGCGGCACAAGCCACTGCAAAGTTAGCAGCCTCTTCCATTAAAAGGAACTTGTCCTTTTCCTCGTTAAAGAAAGCATTGTTGATCACCTTCAATATCCCTGACATAAAAGAGTCACCGCACCCCACGGTATCTGCAACATCCACAGAATAACCGTTAATGTACTTGATAAAGCTGTTTTCATGAATCATGCAGCCTTCTTTACCCAATGTAATAAAGTCCAGCCGTTTAGAGTTTCTCGGCAATACTCTTATTGCCTTTTCAGGTTCTTGTTCTCCGGTGATGTAAAAAAGGTCTTCATCACTTAGCTTTAAAACATCAACAGATTCGATAATCCTCATTAACAAAGAGGTGTGTTTTTTTCTATCCGAGATGCAAAATTCCCTTATGTTGGGATCAAATGCAGTCAGTACATAACTTGTAGAAGCTTTTTCAAAGAGTTTTAAATACGTTTTGGCCCCGGGTTCATCAACAATAGCCAAAGACCCAAAATGAAAGATAGAGTAGTTATCAAAAGCAACTCGATCTGCTTTGTCCTCAGTTATGCTGACATCAGCCGTATGCTCCCTGTAAAATTCGTAGTCGGCTTTTCCGACCTCATCCACACCGGCAAACGCCAAAGAGGTCTTTGCCCCTTTCTTTATAAAGGTGTATTTTGTATCAATACCATGGCTTCCCAAACAGGACATGATTGACTTACCAAAACTGTCGTCTGCAAGTTGAGTAAAAAAGGAACAGCTTTCGCCTAACTGTGACAAACCGCAGCAAACGTTAAACGGCGAACCTCCTATTCTCTTTTTAAAGCCGGTGCTTTCCCCTACCGTTTTGCCTCTGTCAATCGAAATCATATCAAACAATACTTCTCCAGCACATAGAATCTCAGTTTTTTTTAAGTTTTTTTCCATTCAATCCTCCAAAAAAACCAGCATATGAGTGACGGTCAACTCTATTTGCCGAGAACCACTTATGTCAGCTTCCCCATCACCTATCTGCGCCCCGTAATCACCAAATTGCGCATGATTACCCCCATCTATCTCAATAAACAGCGTATTCGCCGGCAAAAATTCTCTTGTTCTTTCAATCTTTTCTTGCGTGGTTAAACCATCATTCGAAGCGGTTATCGATAAAACCGGAATGTTCAAATCGGATAAATCGGAACTCTTTGTTGTATATGCAGCGAGTAGAATAAGGCTGTCAAAAACTCCCGGATTATCGGCACAAAATTTGCACGCCATGGCACCACCTAATGAGTGGCCTGCAATCGCCCAATTGGTAATCCCCGGGTATTTCTCCATGACTTTCAAAGCCTTATTCGAACCAAGAAATGCCAAATTTAAAGGCATGGGAACAATAACCGTTAGTATATTCTCTTTTGCCATCTCAAGAGCTATTGGAGCATAAGCCTGAGGAGCCACCTTGGCGCCGGGATAGATAATCAGCCCGCTTTTCGCTTCCACATTTGGCACAAACTCAATGAAGGCGTCATCAGTTTTGACTTGAACTGCTTCTGTTCCCTTCATGGCATCCTTCGCCTTATCTTGGGGTTCCAAGGCATTATTTGCCCAGGCAACAAAACCGGAAAAGGCAATCAGAACAAACAGCAAAGTAAAAACAGCCAGCTTTTTTCTTAATGTCATATTGACCTCCGAAGTATTCACTCTTATTCTAATGATATCATGGTTCCACGGTAAAAACCCTTTTTTTACGATTAATTACCCAAAACTTTGTCTCTGGTTTTGTTCTGCGGGAGCACACACAGGTGCTCCCCTACATCTTTCCCGTTTTAAATAAAGTCTTTTATTGGATTCTGCTTTGGAAAATTGGTACAATAGGACAATAATCGGAGGGATCTTCCATGTCTAAACGAATCAAACTACACTTTTTGTTTTTGGTCATTTTAATTGTTTTACTTCTGTTTTTTCCATTGCTGATCGGATGTACGGGTGGGAGAATTGACATAAACATACCAATGTTGCCGGATGATATAGTTGGGTTCTGGGAAGGTGATTTAGCACTCACTGACAGGAACGGCACTATATACGAATCGACACTGGAGATTGGAGCCTTTGAAGATTCATGTTTTGCCACGTTTACGGCTTTAGAAAAAGAAGAAAACGAAGTCAGTGGTTTTATGGATATTTCAATGGATGGAACGATCGTTGCAAACAAACTTCATCTAATTAGCCCGGTTGTACAGGATGGTATCACTTATGAAGCAACTTTTGCTTTTTCAAACTTTGAAAAAACGATACTGTTCGGGTTCATCAGTCGCTTTTCAACTGACAGTACCGAAAGCAGAGCAACCATCGATACCTGGCGGGGAAATTTAGAAAAGTGGATAGATCCCGATAAACAACCAATTAGTTTTGAAGATCCCAACTTGGAAAATGCAGTACGCAATGCTGCCGGCTATACCGGTGAATCAACCGGGGCGATTTACCCCGGTGATGTATCGGGTATCAATCAACTCGACATCGAAAATTGCCATATAGAATCTCTTGCGGGGGTTCAGCATTTAAAGAATTTGAGAATGCTAAATGTCAAGCGAAATGACATCGAAGACTTAACACCTCTGAAAGATTTAGTCAATTTGAAGATACTCAATGTTTCTGCTAACCCAATTTCCGATTTGACACCTCTTGAAAATATTGTTTCCCTGGAATCCCTGCGCTTTTATGAAACACAGGTCAATGACCTGGCTCCCATTCAACAGTTAATTCAACTTAAGACCCTTGACTTTGCCGATGCTCAAGTCAATGACCTGGCTCCCATTAACAATCTGATAAACGTGACCTATCTCAATTGCGGGTACAATCGGATTGGTGATATTTCCCCGTTGAAATATTTAGTCAATCTGCAAAGTTTATGGCTGATCAACAATCAAATAGATGATATTAGTCCTTTGGTGGAAAACCAGGGTCTTGGCGAAGGCCATTACGTTGATATCCGGAATAATCTCCTGGATCTGACTCCTGATTCGGAAGATATGCAGAATATCGAAACGTTGATAAATCGTGGCGTAACGGTCTTTTACGAAACACTTTAATTCCCTTTAGTTTGATTAAAAACCGATTTTACGGAAAACTTTGCTCAAAAAATCCTCTCCCGTCAAATCCTCGGGCTTCTCACTTCTTAAGAGCATCTTTTTTGCCTTTCTGTCGTTTACCTTCATGCGATGAAGAATGTACAGAGAAAGCAGGTATTCAAATGGCAACCAGGTACCATGACTGAAGGGTGTGATGTATTTTTTGGCATCTTCCAATTGTTCAAACAGGAGTTTTCTGGTAGGTCTCGGAAGCGTTTCGTCAAAAAAGGCATCTATAATTGTCGTTCTTGATTGCTTCAATAAATGGGCGTAAGCTAAGGGATCAATTTTCAAGAGGGGATGAATATCATCACTCTCGATGAACTCTTTCAGCGTCATTCTGTTTATTCTGGGCATTTGTTGATCGTAAGTCTCATACAACCGTTCCTTATCATTCAGATAATATTCATCTCCAAAACCGTTTTCCATCAGTTTTCTCGCAAATTTGGTAGATCTGGATTCATGCATGATCATTGCCATATGGCCGCCAGTAGCCACCATGATTGTTTCTTTGATTCTTCTTTCGATAGCGGAAACAATACAGGAGATCATCCCCCCCAGGCAGTATCCCACTATACAATTGTTTTCCAGCCAAAGCCCTTCTTGTTGCAACAGGTCGATGGTGGTCATTACATCAACAACTGCATGCTCCCATGCAGGAACCATTAAATTCAAGTCCGGCCAGAGATAGTTTTTACCGCTGACAGATTTATCTTCCACACGCGTGTAATTTCCAGGAGGGATTATGACAGAAGAACTGATTCCGGCTGAAGAAAGATGGGTTGCCATCCACAACAAAAACTTTACGTTTCTGCTTCCCAGCCCCTGCATGATGATGGCTGAAGCCCTGACATCCCCTTTGGGTTGAAAATTGTACACCTCCACCACTTTTGTTCCTTTACTTGCCTTTTTATATTTTGAATCGTATCTCAAATAGTTGCATCTGTAGTTTTTTCCTTTAAATATGTATCCGGAAAGATATTCGATTTTGTCTCTTTTGTAATCAAAATCAACGCGCATTTTTCTCTCCTTCCTCTCCTGAAAAAGACGATTGCTCTTCAGTAACTGAAAGTCTGTTCTTCAAAAAGCTGCTGGTTGCTTCCAGTATTCTGATGGTTTTAAAATCCTTCAAAACAAATTCAAAGGCGTGGTTTCCCTTCTTATGGACGTAAAATTTATAATCAACTGAACAGGACTTTAATCGTCGGGCCAGTTTGATGGATGAATTACAAGGGACGACAACATCCTCTTTTCCATGCGCCAAAAAAACAGGCGGCAGATTTGAACTGACCCAACAAATGGGTGAATAGTACTGATAAACATCGTCAATATCACCGGGAAGGCCTTTAAGGGTTGTTCTTGTGGCAAACCTGGCGAACAGTGACTTGTTATCCTTCTCGAAAATATCATTCAGATCCGATGGCGCATAAAAACCCACAATGGCTTTGATCCCTTTCATTCTGGCCTTTTTTTCTTCATTTGTTGCGGGAGATTTTTCGGAAGAATAATATGCCGCATATAAAAGTGCTAGATGGCCTCCGGCTGATAACCCCATTAATGCTATTTTTGAAGAATCGATTCTCAACATTTTTGCCTTTTCTCTCACAAATTCCAATGCATCTGAGTAATCCTCCAGAATGTCTACCATACTGTTATTGATACCATATCGATAATCAATGGAAACAACAGCCATCCCCTTTGAAGCCAGGTATTTACTCCAGGACACGTTGTTGGGTTGATTCCTGATCCCTGAAATCCAACCTCCTCCGTGGGCGAAGAAGACCACGGGATATTTTTCCCGCCTTTCATTTGGATACCAGCAATCCAGCTTCAAATTCAGCGCACCGGACTGCTTGTATACATAGGAATCAAATCGATACTGGCCTTTTGGCTCCAGTGGAACCCGTCTGGTAAAAAGGAAGATGAAGAAAACGATAACAACTCCAATAAAGGCGATGGCCGCATTGACCCCTAAAAGGATGAAAAAGAACAGCCAGAGGTAAAATTTATTTACCATGAAGTACGATTTTTTTATCTTTTTAATTATTTTTTTAAATAACGACTCTTCTTTTACCACAGCTGATGCTCCTAACCTAAAATCTTGTCTACAGGTCCATAAAATGATTATACTTCAAAAACTCAAAAAAACAACGTTTTATCCCCCACTTTTCAGTCCGTCTACTCTGTTCCAATCTTTTAAAAAAATATGGTAAGATTACTCAAGCTTGATGATGCAACAAGTACCCGATTAAAGGAGTTTTTTGTGAAGAAAAGAATTACCAGTTTCATTTCAGGTGCAGGTGTGGCTTTAGCAGTTATTCTACTGATTTACTTTATATTTTGGTTTTTACAATCATCCTCGTTTCCTATCAGGAATCTTTTTGATTATTTAACCCAAAGCAATTATACAATCGATACTTCCAATTACTACAGCTATATACAGGCAGAGGATTCATCTCTTTTTTTTGAATTTGAATTAACAGCTGAAAATACCGGTATATTGTATAAAAGCGCATTTGAACATGGAGTGACACTAAAAAATCTCACGAATCCCAACACAGAATTGGGTGTCATGACTGAAAATGGCTGGCGATTGGTGGATTTAAGGGAAATAGAAAAACCGGCAATCATTCGTTTAGAAGTGGAAAAAGGCGGTAGATTGTTCTTAAGCTCAAAGCCTTTTACCGGAAGTATTGCATATCTTCGATTTTTCTCGCGTTTCTGTACTCTTTTCTCGAATCAGTTTGTGATGATTATATCGGGCATGAGCTTTCTGCTTTCGTTTATTATGTTCTCCATAGGAAGGGTAAACAAAGACCTTTCAAAATCATATTATGCACTGGGAACATCACTTTTATTTTACGGTATTCTCTTTTTTTCCACCGGGACATTCCTGAACGATTCAGGTTATCTTTATAGTATGATGCAAAACACACAAGGAAACCTGCTGCTTTTTAACAACGTCTTCACAATTTTAAGCCTTATTTTTACAGTGCTGCTTTTTTATGGCATCGAATATTTTATCCTAAAAGGCTGGAAATATACAAAAATCCTCATTTTGTTAAACCTGCTGGGTTTTATCCTCTCTTTATCCGGTATACCCAATATGATAACAACCATAGCTTTCATAAATTTTCTGTTTTTTTCCATCATTGCTTATCAATCCGGCCTTTTACTCTTTACATTCCTGGCTTTTATAAGACCGCTGGGTGAGGTCATCAACGGATTTTCAAATCGCCTGTATCCCCTGTATCCTTTCAGCTTGAATGAGATCACCTTTTTTATCGTTTTTATCGGTTTTGGTAGTTTCTTCATCATGGATTACAACAAAAAACAATTGGAGATCAACTCGAAAAATGAAGAATTAAGTGCTTCCAATGAAGAGATAATGGCCATGAACGAAGAATTGGAAAGCTCGTATAACGAAATAGAAAAACTAAACAACGAGTTGGAGGATACGGTTCTTAAACGTACTCAGCAACTTCGAAAGAGTATGCATTCTATCAAAACACTTTTAAACAACACAGATGAAGGATTCCTCAAATTCGACATCTCTCTGATCGTTGAACCTGAATACAGTCTTGAATGCCTGGAAATCTTTAACACTAAAATCGATTACCATTTTTTCCCGGCTCTCATCTCTTTTAAAAATCCAGAGGAAATACCCTTCATCACAGAAACTCTCAGGGCCGTCATTAACGAACCTTCCGATGACAAACGAGAAATTTTAATCTCTCTCCTGCCTGAGACCGTGAACAGACAATCCAAAATATTATCCCTTAAATACAGGTTAATCAGGGAAAAGATCTTTTCTGAGGAAGAAGAAACGCAAATCCTTTCAGAGGATTATAAAGAAAAACGAAAGATCATGGTGATGATCAGAGACATCAGTGAAAAAGTCAAGCTTAAAGACAAGTACGAAAAAGAGAAAGAGTTGTTTGAACAAATCGTAAAAATCATGGCTAACTCAGAGAATTTTCTTGAATTGAAGGAAGATTATGAGATTTTTTGGAAGAACCTCTCAAAATCACTACATGCAAAAAAAAGCGGTCAAGTTTTAGAAGATACAACAATTATTAAAGACTTGTTCAGAAGTATACACACTTTCAAAGGAAACTTTGCCAGTTTTGGTTTTCACTATCTGGTGGGAAAACTGCATGAGCTTGAATCTCAACTGAATGCTGCAAAAGATCGACCTGCTGAAATCCTTCTTCCGATAATCGAAAACGGAGAGGAAACAAAATGGCTGGAAAATGAAATGCAAAATGTCTATGAATACATTAGTCCCCAAATTCTTGAGCGGCAAATCGATCTCACAAAAAAAAGAAACTCCATCTTAAGGATCAGAAAACTTCTTCAGGGAACACCGAATCAGAAAGACCTGAAGGAAGCAAGAAACTTGCTGGATGAAATGGATAAGACGCGTTTTGAGGACATCTTTGAACCCACTAAAAATCTTGTTTTGTCAACAGCCAGACGCCTTGATGTGAATTTGAAGACAATTGAGGTCTCCGGTTCGAATATCTTTGTTGACAAATATCAACTTAAGCCCCTTTTGAAAACCTGGATTCACCTTTTTAGAAATATTATCGATCATGCCATAGAAGACCCGGAGACAAGGATTCAAAACGGAAAAGAACCTGGTGCAACCATTAAAGTTTTGGCACAAAGAACAACACAAGGACTCAAAATAGATATCACCGATGACGGTCGGGGAATTAATCGCGATTTGGTTATTTCAAAGGCTCTGGAAAGAGGCATCCTAAATGACCAAACAGTTGATCCCTCAATGATCGATTTAGAAGATGTCCTGTTCCAGGAAGGTTTTTCCACAAAAGATGTACCCACCGATATCTCAGGAAGAGGCGTGGGCTTAAACGCTGTAAAAATAGCCGTTGAAAGCATTTCCGGAAGTATTAAAATCAAAACGCATGAGGGGAAAGGCACAACCTTTTCCATATTTATTCCGGATCGCTCACTCTGATTGTCGAAAAAACCCACCAATCAGCTTGATGGCATCTTCAGGACAAACTTCATGACAAACATAACACCTGATACACTTGGAATAATCGATACTGAAACTGTTAATATCAATGGCCTCTGCCGGACAGTTTCTCTCGCATTTCCGACATTTGATGCACTTTCCCTCATCTATCTTGGGCTTCTTTTTAAAAACGTTAAAACGGTTGCTGATGAAACTCAACCCGGAAAAGACCAAACTGGTTTTCGGTAAACGCATGCTTCCGGACCATTCGCCTGTTGTCTCGTATTCGGGTATGAGCTTCTTTTTGGACGCTTCAATCAAAATCGGATACTTTTTAGGGGGAATGCCAAGTGAAGATGCAATCAAATCATCCAAAGCAAAGGGATTTTCGGAAAGAAAGATCACACCCGTTTTTTTAGGATTGCCGTTTGAAGGACCATTACCCTCATGGGCTATGAGACCATCCACGATATTCAAGGTGGGATTGACCACTGAGCAGATTTCGACCATCAGTTTGGCAAAATTGTTGTTGTTTAGGGCCTTAAAATGCCAGGAACCTTTTTCCTTTCCGGGAACACAGCCGAAAGTGTTTTTTACCGCCAATGTCAGAATCGTCAGTGAATGAGTTTTCAATTTCGCCAGATTGACAATCTTATCCGCTTCCAAAACCTTTTTGGAGATACTGAAATCGTACTCACCGGTATGTTTCACCTTTACGGGCTCATCCAATTCAACAAATTCCACCCCGTGTTTATTGCATACTTCTATCAATCCGGTTTTTTTTGCAACCGCATAACCGTTTCCATCGGGCGGACTGTCTCCAACAAAGGGAACAGTTTCCAAGTTTAATAAAAATGTCAATACAACATCAAGGGTATCCGGATGGGTGGTGACTCCCTGATTTATGTCTCTGGCACTTAAAAGATTGGGTTTGACCAGGACACGGTCCCCTTTTTTAAAGAGATGGCTGTATTGGTTCATCGATTCTTTCAGCAAAGCTGAGCCGTTTTTGTATAATTCTTCTACCGTTTTGTTGGGATCAACTGTCAATATTTGTACTGTTTCCTTGGCGTTTCTTTGGTCCTTATGCAGTTTTTGTTGGTTGTCTTCCATGTTGTCTCCTTTTATGAATCAAAAAGTTTATTATAGATAAGACGGATTCTTTTTAAAGCGGAGAAACGTTTTATCGTTTTCTCTCAGAGCACCCACAAGGGGAGCACCCTACAGAAAACAGAATTTTTCGGGAAATTTGTAGGGGCATCCCTTGTGGGTGCCCCAAATACCGGTCATTCATAATACTCCAGAATCATTCTTTCAAATTCCGCCGTACGGGGGGAGAAAAACTCCGTTTCCTCTTCTTGTGTCATGTCAATTTCTTTGACCACTCGTGCAGGGCCTTTTGACAGGATGAAGATTCTTTGAGCAAAGACGATGGCCTCACGAATTCCATGGGTCACCAGTACTGCCGTCCATTTCTGTTGTTTTTGAATCCGCTTTACCGCTTCCATGAGTTTGATATTCGATTTTAAATCCAGGTTCTGAAAGGGTTCGTCAAAGAAGATGATATCAGGTTCAACAATTAAAGCCCTTGCCAAGTTTGCCCTTTGCTGCATTCCACCGCTTAATTTTGCCGGGTGATGATGTGCAAATTCCTCCAAATCCACCAATTCCAAAGAACGTCTGATTCTGTCTTCATCTCGGGTAACGAAAAGCAGATTATTCCACAAAGTGCTCCAGGGTATCAAACGATGCTCCTGAAAGACAAATCCGGCTTTTGAGTAATGTGACTCTATCTCCCCTGAATAATCCTTTATCAAGCCTGACAAGCATCTTAACAGGGTGGTTTTACCACAGCCTGAAGGGCCTAAAAATGCCACTCTTTCCGATCTTTTAATGGCGATGTTTAAATCTTCTATCACTTTTAAATTTCCAAAAGACTGAGTTAAAGAATGTGTCTTGATGATCAGGTCCATATGCCGTATCCTTTCCTGTTCATGATTGAAATGAATTGGTCAAAAAGATATTCCAAAAGAAATCCGGACACAACCGCTACGGAAGTAAAAGCAAAGACTGTGGGTGTTTCAAGGTAAAACTTAGCCCATGATATCTCAATCCCCAGTCCACTGTCTCCCGCCATAAATTCCGCCACTATGGCCACTTTCCACATGGTTCCCAGGCTGACTCTAATGGAAGAGAGTAAAAATGGAACGATGGAACCCAGATAGATTTGTCTGAATATTCTGGATTTTGGTACCTGATAGACATGAGCCATCTCTATCAGTTTGACATCAATACTTTTCACACCCTGTGCAATGTTGTATATGATCAAAGGCAGAAGTGTTGTTACAATTATGAATACCGGGGCTTGCCAACCCATCCCCCAAATGACAATCACACTTGAAAGCCAGGAAACGATCGGCATGGATCTCAACACCATGGTGGAGGGTCTGATCCATTCTTCAAATCTTCTGGAAATCCCCATAATAATCCCTATGGGGGTTCCAATCAAAAGAGCTATGCCAAGACCTTCTATCGCTTTTAAAAAGGTCATGAGCAAAGCCGGTAACAATTTCCCCCGCTGGACTTCTTCAACGATCTTTATCATTACCTCGTATGGCGAGGGAACAATAAGTGATTCTGAAATGATCAGTGAAAGAAGCCACCAAAGAATAAACAAAAGGCACACCCCGACTATCCAATCGGGTATGCGCCTTTTGTTTGATTTTTTCTTATTATTGAGCGTAAAATCCCTCATCAGGTACCGGGATGGAAGGATCAACAGCGTTTACTGTTTCCATAAACTGCTGTACTTCATCCTTCACACTTAAAACAGTAGCATAACCGTATTCCGATCTGGAAAGGGATTCTTTCATAATGGGTGCAGGCATGCCGCTGAAATATTTGGTGGTAAGTTCTACTGCTTCATCCACGTTATTCATTGCGTAATTAATCGATTCCTTAATGGCATTCAAAGTTGATACGATCTCCAGAGGCCTGCTTTCCAATGCTTCTTTTCTTACCAAGACACCGGTTATAGGAACTCTATATACTCCCGTTGCGTTACCCCATATTTCCTGCATATCCAGGGATATTTCGCTTCCTTTAACCTTCTGGAGGGCAAGTGAAACAAAAGGTTCAGGCAAAACTGCAGCCTTAACCTTACCGGTTGCCATCAAACCAATAATCTCAGGAGGGGTGGCGTATTTAATCTTGAAGTTTTCCACTCCAAGTCTGTTGAACTCATAACGCATCAAAACATCTCCGGTCTGTCCCTGACCTTGAGGTGTATAAATCTCAACATCTGCTAAATCCTTCATGCTCTCTACACTTAAATCCTTTGTCACCAGATAGAAGCTTTTCCATAAGGTGACAGCAGCAAGTTGTACATCCATATCCTTATCATATAGAAGTTCACCCAGTGCCACAGGTGTAATTACTATATCAACGTCTTTGGTAACAAGTTGTGCTGTAATCTGATCAAATGAGCTCCAAAAGGCAATATTAACCTCTGTCTCGGTTTCTACCTTGTCTTCCAAAATTCCCACAAGTGATACTATGGTGGGGCCCACCGGTGATAATACGTTAACACCTGCAAAAACCATTGCCATCGCAACTGCTGCGATGATTAAAACACTAAACCTTTTTCTCATCATTTTCCCCCTTTAATAAAGTTATATATATAATATTTGACGTAAACA
>CAZRYM010000015.1:0-31364 GCA_964604305.1 uncultured Thermotogaceae bacterium
ATTTTCCACCTGCCTCTCTTAAACTATTTATAATTGATTTAAAATTACCTAAGCTAACAAATCACAGAGTGAGCATATTTTGAAATCATCTTTCTTTAATTCTCCATCATATATAAAAGTGATAACCTTTTTCCCTCCAGCAAAACTGAAATAATTATCACTAAACACGATGTCTTTATGTGTTTCAATAAAGCAATAAAGTACGGGAATATCAGTTTCCACTGTTAATACATATCTTTCTTTCGTTTTGTCAAGGGTAAATGAAATATTGGGTCTTTTAAGTTGTAATTCTTTTGGAGGTGAAAATAATTTGAAACCCTCAGAAACGGTTTCTCCTGAATCATCAAAAGCCTTGAAAAAAAGGACTGAGTTTGTTGGTTCTACTCCAATATCCTCCAAGATAACCCTCTCTACAACAGTTGAAAAAAGGCCCGATGCCGACAAAACACCTTCGTTATGATAAAGAACCATTCCTGATAAATCATAGACTGAAAATTCATATCTTCCATTGAATTTTACCGGAACATCATTGCAAAACCAAATCTCAAAAAAATTGTCTGTTTCATATGCATTTATATAGAAGGAGTTATAAAATCTTTTAGCAAAATAATGCAACGCTTTCCAGCGACCATAATAATCCAGAGAAGACCAACTTGCAACAGGCCAGCAATCATTAATCTGCCAATAAAGCGCTCCCATGCAATGACAATTATTCCGGTTTCTCCTCCAATGCTCTACTCCATATTCCATTGCTTCAGCTTGTGTTATTTGAGAAAGAACCACTTGTTTCTCAAATTCTTTTGGAATATTAAATCTCTTCTGCATATAATCGTAAATCTTTTTATTACCAGCCGGATTTTTCTGATGATTTTCCATAATCGTGCTGTTATAATACATCTGATCTGCTTCACAAAAAGTTTTAATGGTTTTTATATCCGGAAACGATTCGAATCCGAATTCCGACATAAATCTTGAATCGAATTCTCTGTATGATTCCAAGGGAAAACCTTCATGCCAAACCTTCCAATAATGAGAATCGCCATATTCAGGAGATTGTGGATTCTTGAACTTCCCCCCGGAGGATGGAGAACTTGGCCAGTAAGGACGTTCAGAATCATATTGACTAACAAGTTGCGGAAGCGTTTTTTCGAATAGTTTAAGATAAAAAGGTTTAAGTTTAGGAACATAATCCTCAAAACCCCAATAAAGCCAGCCTTCTTCAATTTCATTATTCCCCACCCAAATTGCAAGAGACGGATGTTTTCTTAGCCTTTTAATGTTGTCAATAGCTTCATGAATTACAGATTCTTCAAAACCACTATAATCAGGTGTCGGTCTACATGCAAAGGCAAAATCCTGCCAAATCATAAGCCCATTTTTATCACAGTAATCATAAAATGCATCCTCTTCATATATTCCTCCGCCCCAAATCCTTATCATATTCATATTTGCATCTAAGCAGGCATCAAGGATTTGTTTATGCAATTCCTTCCTGATTCCCCGGGAGATAAAAGAATCTGACGGAATCCAATTACCACCTTTTGCAAAAACATGTATTTTATTCAACTCAAAATAGAAACGTCCTCCCCACTTGTCATTATTTCTTACTAATTGAATTTCACGAATGCCAAACTCAGTTTGATATTCATCCAATAGCCGGTCTTTATCCAAGAGTTTAACTTTTAGTTGATAAAGTTGTGGACAACCAAGATCATGAGTCCACCATAATTTAGGATTTTGAATCTTTATTGTTCTTTCTGTTCCCATATCAACTGTACTAAATTCTTCTTTGTGAATTAATTTTTTTCCATCATAAATTTCATATACAATCGTTTTTGTTTTTACTCTATTAAAAGTCTCGAGCTCAGTTTCAATAACTACATCAACTTCCTTTGCTGTTGTTTTGCCGTTACCATCACCTAAAATGAAATCAATATTCATTTGTATGTGAACATCCTTGATGTAAGTCTCATTGAAAGCATGGAGTTCAACTTTTCTCCAAATCCCTGAATCGGGTAATTTTGGGCCCCAATCCCATCCAAATGAAAAATAAGCCTTTCTTAACTGTTCAATCCCTGGAATAGCAAAAGGAAGTGTATTTTCAGTTATGGAATCACCTTTTTGATCCAAATTTTTAAGTCTCTTTTCCGCTTCTTTGACAGGACTTTTGAATCTGATGGTTAAAATATTATTCTCTTCTTCAAGAAAACTATATTCTTTCGTTTTTATATATACTTCATAAGTTCTGTGCATATTGTCCCCAAAAAGAATCATTCTATCATTTAAAAGGACCTCACAAAATGTGTCTAACCCATGGAAACGTAACATTAAATAGTCTTTTTCTGCTATCTCTTTGTCCACACTAATTACAGTTGAATATTCCCAATCAGTTTCAGAAACCCATTGACAATCCTTTTCATTAGTACCGTAAAAAGGATCTTTTATGACATCATTTTCCAAAAGCGTTTCATAAACTGTACCAGGAACTCTTGCACTGTATGTTTGAATTCCACAAGCTTCTTTTAAACGCCAATTATTATTTAATTCTTTTATAATATGTCCCATACATTTTTTCACCTCTAAAAACCTTTCTGATGTGTTGGATTCAAGATACTATTTAGTATACAGCAGGTACAAACGCAAATTTGTTTGTATCTATTAATCCGAGATTTGTGATTTTTAGCTCGGGTATAACTTCAAGTTGTACAAATGACAATGCCATAAACGGATTAGCAATTGTGCACCCAAGATCTTTTTTAACGGCTTTTAGTAGTATACTCTGCTTTTTTAACACTTCCTCAAGGGATTCCACAGACATCAACCCGGCTATTGAAAGCGGTAACGAGGCGATTACCTTACCATCTAAAGCAACAGACATACCACCTTTATTTTTAATAACATCATTTATCGCACATTCCATATCATAATCATTTTTCCCTGTAACAGAAATGTTATGCGAATCATGTCCGACTGACAAAGCGATTGCCCCTCTTTTCATACCGGTTCCATTGATATATCCAAGGGCAAATTGTTTTTTATTGGTATAACGATTGACAACACAAATCTTTGCGAAATCAATGGTTGAGCAATCCGGTTCGCCATTGATCACTTTGGTCTGTTCTATAACCTCTTTTGTTAGAACGGATTCTCCAAAAACTTTTATCCCTCGTATTTGAACGTGGTCTTTTTTAATTCTGAAAAGAAAATCCTCAGCTTTGTAAAACGGACAATGTACTGTATTAACAACATCTTTAAAATCTGTCATAGGTGGTGGAAACTCTGCAACACATTTACCATTTTCAGCAACAATCTTGGCATCTTTGATAACAATCTCCGGATAAAATTTTCTTAAATCCGATACAACTACCATATCAGCCTTATAACCAGGGGCTATCGCTCCCATACTACGAAGCCCATAATGCCTTGCTGTATTGATAGAACCAATTCTTAACGCGGTAATTGGATCGATTCCCTTAGAGATGCTAATTCTAATCATTTCATCTATGTCACCATTTACAATATCTTCAGGGTGTTTGTCATCTGTACAATAGGATAGGTAAGGTTGCGTTCTTTCATTAACAATGGGAAGAAGATTTATTAAATCCTTCTCTCCGCTTCCATATCTCATTAAAACCTGCATGCCACAGGATAATTTTTCATAAGCCTCTTCAGCAGTTGTACTCTCATGATCCGACTTAATAAAAGCAGCCGAATAGGCATTTAAATCCTTTCCGGTTACACCAGGAGCATGTCCATCAATCTTTTTGTATTTATGTCTGAATAATTCAATCATAGTCAGCAAACTCTCATCACCACGGAGTATTCCCGGATAATTCATAACCTCACCAAGACCAAGTACTCTTGGATATTTTTCAATAAAGCCTATCATATCCATAACCTTTACATCTGCTCCATTTGTTTCCATTTCAGTTGCCGGAACACATGACGGTAGCATGAAATAGATGTTCAATGGAACTCCTTCGGTATAATTCAAAAAAAACTCCACACCTTTTAAACCCATGACATTCGCTATTTCATGTGGATCAGCAATCACAGTCGTTGTCCCTCGCGCTAAAACTGCTCTTGCAAATTCTCTTGGTTCAAGCATGGTGCTCTCTATGTGCACGTGAGCATTTATTAGCCCGGGAACAAGGAATTTACCCTTTAAATCTATAATCTCTTTACCCTCAAAATAATCACCGATTCCGGCAATTCGTTTTTGATAAATAGCAACATTTGCTTTTTTTATGTCTCCGGAAAAAACATTCACCACATTGGCATTCTTAATCAAAAGATCTGCCGGCACTTCTCCTTTTGCAACAGGTATGATATCAATTGCTCTCATTTTTGCCCTCCACTTCTTTATCATGATTTATTGAAGAAATCCCATATTTTTCTTCCTCGACATTCCCTTTTGGCTCAACGTGAATTAGTATGTCATACACGTTATCTATTCTGTTTTTTATCGTTCGTTCTACCTCTTTCGCCACTTCATGACCATCGAAAACACTCATATCACCCGATACCTCAATATCCAAATCGATAAGAAAATAAGATCCAATCTTCCTTATTCTGGCTCGATGAGGATTATCTGCTTTTTCAACAGCAGCTACCGCTTCAAATAATTCCGAATAGATGCCAGTATCAGTAAGCCCTTCCATCAATTCATTATTTTCTTCAAAAAATATATTAACCGCTACTTTTATGATCCAAGCTCCAATAAACAGGGCTATAATCTTATCAAAAAAAGGATAATTAAAAATCGATGTTAATAATAAACCCACTAAAACACTAACAGAAAGAAGCACATCATTTTTCATATTCTTAGCATCGGCAATAAGCATTGAGCTTTTTTCCTTTTTACCAATTTTGTATTTGTAATAAGATAAAAAGATTTTTATTGCAATTGAAATCAAGGTTACATAAACAGCAACGATTCCAGGAACGCTCATAGATTCTTTAACAAAAATTTCTTGAATAGAAGTTATAATCAATTGAATACCTGCATAAAAAATAATAAACGAAAGGATTCTTGTGGCAATTGTTTCGGCTCTACCATGTCCATAAGGATGATTTTCATCTGGGGGTTTTTCGATTATTCTGGCAACCCACAAAGTTAAGAGAGAAGTTAATATGTCAGTGGCACTATCTATTCCATCACCAATGACAGATAGACTGTTTGAGGTAAAACCCACCAATAGTTTTAAAATTGCAAGCAACAGATTACCAAAAAAACCCGCCCATGATGCCTTTTTTATGTTTTTTATCCTACTCAAACATTCACCCCTTTTTCTATTAACTATTTACTTATTGTACATCAAAATCTTTATTATTTACAACTCTTTTTATCATTTTTTGTAAAAATTGCCTCAACTGCCAAGATAATGGTATAATCAGCATGTAAGGGGGAAAGTTTTTCCTGAAAACAAAATTAAACATTGGGAGGTCGTGTTATGAATAAACTTCAATTGATTAAAGCCCTAGCTGATGCAAATGATACCACACAAAAACAATCCGAACAATTCCTTAACAGTTTAATTAAAACAATTGTAGATGAATTGTCGGAAAGCGGTGAAGTGAAACTTGTCGGTTTTGGAACTTTTAAAACCAAAGTCAACGAAGCAAGAAAAGGAATCAATCCACAGACAAAAAAAGAGATCAAGATTCCCAAAAAGAGAGTTCCGAAATTTGTGGCGGGAAAAGATTTAAAAGAAAAAGTAAAATAGAAACATATTAAAAAGAGGCTTAAAAGCCTCTTTTTTTAATAGCTATTAATTCGCCAAACGAACTACAATCGACCTGTTTTTGACCAACTCAAATAGAATAATAAAGGTAAGAAGGGATTTTGTTTATGTCTTAAGATTATAAATACAAAAAAACCGTCGAAAATCAAAATTCTCGACGGTTTTTTGACAATAACTAGCTAACAATAGTCTTTTTTCAACATATTTTTAACGCCTTTTTTTGCAAGGGAATAAGAAAAGATAACTCCGATTATTCCGATTACCAGAAGGAAAAATACCATTTGTACACTGGAAATCTTATCCATCAATAAGTACCCGAGATACCCCATTAAACCTGAAAAGCCAAATACAATCAGAATTGAATACAAGCCGTTTATGTTTTGCTTCATTGCCTTTTGAGGATTATCCCAATTTAAAAAGGGGAAAGCTGAGTCGAGTGCTATCTGTAGTAGATTCAAGAACAGAACCAAAATCTCTGCAATTAAAAATACAAGAACAGCTTGCCAAAGATTAATATTAAAGAGTATAAAAAGGATAATGCTTACAGAAAGGGGGCCGATGGTACTCATTGTCATGACGTGCAAAAGTTTTGCTTTAAAAACTGAATGATGATCAATAGGTAATATTTTTAATTCTGCAAGCATTTTACCCTCACGACTAAAAATAGTAGAAGCAAGCATATTCATGGATCCAACCAAAGTACCAAGCAATATTCCTATCGGAACAAAAAACTCATTCGAATTATCTAAAAACTCAAACAACTGTTGAAATTCGGGATTATTCTTCGCAAAGAAGAAAATAACAATGAGAACTGGAAAGATAATAACATTTCCAAAACCGTTAAAGGCGAAAGAAGGAACCCTTAAGAAATACCGCCATTCTCGTCTCAATAGTGCCGAAAAGGAGTCCTCTACAGTAGATAATTTTTCCAGAACTAGAGGAGAATAAGTGCTCTCCTTCCCCCCATAGTGATCTTGAAGCTTCAAATAAGTTTGATAATATGTTTTTTCTCCAATTAATAACGTCAGGTATAAACCAAAAAGATGCATTACAACAAACAACAATAACCACAAAACCCTGTTAATTCCAGTATTTGTTAACGCTTTAACACCCAGTAAAGCAGGGGGGTACCCCTTTCCCAATTGTGAAATCATGCCTTGAGGGTTCGATAGAATCCGAATCATTTCCTCTTCTGACAGATCAGCACCTGCCATATCATTGGTTAAGAAAAATTGAAAACCAAGGACCCCAACTACCAGCAGGATACTCATGAAATAAATAAAAAAATCCTTATGTTTCCCAAAATTAATATATCTTGAAAGTGGCATTAAAACAACGAGTTGAATAATAACCGGAAACAGTTGTGAAAAAGCAAGTATAAAAAACATGGAAATCCAATAAATTAAATCAGCACCAGTTTTTATCCCAAATATAAGCAAAGATGGCAACAAAAATAAGAATGAAATCCAAAGTAAATCGATCATGACTAAAATCGTCTTGGCACCAAGAATTTCTTTTGGTTTTAATGGCAATGAAATAAGTAAAGTGAGATTTTTTGAGTAAAAAAACTCATTGATAACCAAAAATATTCCTAGAAAGAAACCAAACATTCCTGTCATTAAAATGGCATTGTTTAAAAATAATCCCTCTAATCCTATTTGTCTGTATTGTTCAATCATCAAACCTTGTATATTAACAAATACAGGTCCAAGGAAAAAAAATAAACAACCAAAAACCGCCAAAAGGAGGATTAACTCCCATATTCTTCTTTTTTCGACAAAATATAATATTCTTTTTTTTGACAAACCATAATGGGCATTAATCAGAGTCAAGATAAGAGAAGTCATCCTGTTCCGCTTCACTCTTTGTCACCTCCAGAAAGACCTCTTCCATCGTAGAATCTCCACGATTTTTCTTTAAATCTTCTACCGTGCCCGTAAAAATTAATTCTCCCTTTGAGATAATTGCAACTCTATCGCAGATCTTCTCAACTATCTCCATGACATGTGTGGAAAAGAAGACTGTCTTCCCATTTTTTGAATGAGATTTCATCATTTTTTTAAGTCTATAAGCCGATTCAGGATCCAATCCCACAATTGGCTCATCCAGTATCCACACTCCTGGATTATGTAATAAAGCTGCGATAAGTGATAATTTTTGTCTCATACCATGAGAATATGTGTCGATTATCTTTGTTAATGCATGCTCCATTTTAAAAGCCTCTGAAAGTTTAGATATTCTTTCTCTCCTTTGTCGATTATCTACCTTAAACATATCAGCTACAAAATTTAAATACTCAATCCCTTTGAGTTTTGGCATGAGAACCGCCTCATCTGGAACATAACCAATATCCAATTTAGCCCGAACAGATTCTTTGGTGATATCATAACCATTCACTTCAATTAAGCCATTAGTAGGATTTAACAAACCCACAATGGATTTTATTGTTGTGGATTTACCAGCACCATTCGGCCCTAAAAAACCAAATACTTCTCCGTCTTTAATCTCCAAATTGATGTTTTTTACTGCAAATACTCCTTTTGAATACGATTTAGAAAAATTTTTTATAGAAATCATAAAAATCCCCCTCCCTTCTTACTGTATTATAACAAATAGTACAGATAAACAAAAAAACAACCGATTTCTATTCGGTTGTTTTTTTGTAAATTTATTGATTTAACAGTTGCTCAAATTCTTCTGAAGCATTCGGGTCAATTTCTTTCCCCTTCTGTACGTACTCTAAAGCTTTTTCTCGATTACCGGTTTTTAAATAAGCTTCAACAATTCCAAAATAAGGTTCACTATTATTAGGTGATGCTTTCATTGCCTTTTTAAATCCCTCTATAGAGGCATTAATATTACCCATTGGACTGTAGAGGTTTAACCATCCATTGGCCAGGTTTAGAAAATAATCTTCTTTATCAAGAGTAAGGCCTTTATTAATAGTAGTTTGAGCTTCCATTGCCATTTTCATTTGTTCTAATGGTGGTACCGTATCAATCAACCTTAATGTCGTATAAGCATAGAGTCCCAGAGTTCTTGGGTTTTCAGGCTCTTTTTGAAGAAGCATTCTAATCTCTTCTCTGGATCCCTTAATAGTCTCCTGAGTCGGATCACTCATTAACATTCTGGAAAGACTTTCAACAGACCGTTGAATAATCTGATCTTGGTTTAATGGTTCTTTTTTCTCAATTTCTACTTGCTGTTCTTTCATAGGTATCGGTTTCATTTGTTTCTCAACGACACCACTCTGATAGGAGCCCGGATCCACGGCAAAATATTGCATAACCATTTGAATAACCTGTGGAAGGACTTCTACAAGTTGCTTTAAGAAGGGTTCTTTGTTGCTGAGAGAACGAATTTCAATATCCTCCCCACTGATGATAATAACGCTGTAGGGAATTAAGTTTACACTGCCGGATGTTCCTGCAGCTATCAAGGGAGTTCCACCCCCACCACCAAGAAAAAAAGTGCTGACTTCAAAAATGGGAATAAGATATTTATCACCAACTTGGATGGGGTCTCCCATTGCCATATTAGGAGAAATATTTTCAAAACTCGATCCTAAAATCATTCCCGGAACATCAGAAACACTTTCAGCAAAAAGAAAGCTGGTAAAAAGAACCAACACACAAAAAAACAACGATAGCCTTTTCATTACATAAACCTCCTTGAATTCCCGATATTATAAAAACCATTTAAAGCTAAATCAAATTTTTCTTTTTGTTTATCAATTTATTATAACACCAATTTATTAAATGAATATTAAAAAAGGGGTGCTTTCGCAACCCCCTCAGTTTATTCATACCCGTACATCAAGTACCGCTCCGAGACCGTCTTGTTTTGGCAATGATTGTAATAACTGTGTATTTTCCTCCAGAGCCTGGTCCATGACCTTTTTCATGACCGCGGTACCCATCTCAGCTGAAATCTGCAGGTTTTTCATCTGCAAAGCTGACTGGGTAATTCCGGATGATATTCCATCTACACCCATTTCACCACGCTCCTTTCGTTTAAGGGTACTATATAGTTATCGACGGAATAAACTTTAACTTAATTACCTTTCATGCTTTGTAATTCTCTTTCTTAATGGTAAAATAAAGCAGTAAAGTTAAGAGAGGTTTTCCTATGTCTAATAAGATTGTGATAATAGATGGCTATATCGATGAGCCTGCCCAATTTGGGGTGCCTCCCTATATATCTCCCTTATGCCGTTATGCATATGGCTGCTATTCATATTATGGAGTTCAGCCCGAATATTACACCATTGATCAGATCCGAAAAAACAACCTCTGGAATTATCTTAATTCATTCGATCACCTTGTACTTATTGGTGGAGTCAGTGTTCCTGGAAAATATGTAGGGGGTAATCCTTTAAAATACAGAGAATTGGAAAAGATTTCTCAATGTGCCCCAAACCCCCTTAAAATATATAAAGGAGCATATACACTCGGTTATTCAAGTATAGGTGGAAAAGATGCACGGACAACTGAATTCCTGAATACCCTATTCGATTGCCCTGTAACAGGAAACCTTGAAACTTTTTTATTCCAACTTTTAAAAGGCGATATGCCCAAGGAGTCCATTTCTCGTAACCATACAGTTTTAAAGACTATAGCACCATTCAGTGGAAAGATTCTTCACCAACATCCAAATTACCCAGATCTTATTTGCGAAATAGAAGTATCGACAGGTTGTGAAAGATCAACGCATTGTTCTTTTTGTACTGAACCTCTGTTTTATGGTCAGTATTCTGAAAGAGATCCGGAAGATATCTTAATCGAGATACAAGCATTGGTTGAAAATGGTGCAAAGTATTTTCGTTTGGGGAGGGCAGCAAATATTCTGGCTTATGGTTCTTCAAAAAAGGATACTGAACGCACTTTGCTTAAAAGACTTTATCAGGGAATACATGAAAGTTGCCCTTCTCTTGGGATGTTGCATACCGATAATGCAAATCCCGGATATATTGCCAAAAATCCAGCTGAATCTGAAAAAGCGATTGAGATCATATCCAATTATAATACTTCCGGCGATTGCCTTTCATTTGGTGTCGAAAGTTTTGATAAAGATGTGATAAAAAATAATAACCTTGATTTAAAACCTGAAGAGATCATCAATGCTTGTGCCCTGGTAAATCGTATAGGTGGTAATCGCAAAGATGGTATTCCAGCCCTCCTACCAGGCATCAATATGTTGTTTGGATTAATAGGAGAAACAACCAAAACCTTCGATATCAATTTTAATTATTTAAAGCGTCTTTTGGAAAATGGTATTTTATTGCGACGAATCAACATTCGAAAGGCTATGGTTTTTCCTGATACAGCACTTTATAGATACACTCAAAAGCATAAGATTAAGTCACATTCAAGAGAATTCAGAAAATTCAAGGAAAGAGTTAGAGAAGAAATTGACAGACCAATGTTACAACTTATTTTTCCCCAGGGAACTACTTTGAAAGATGTCATTATTGAATACAACAAGGGTAACATATCATTCGGTAGAAAATTGGGAACATATTCCATCTTGGTTGGAATCAGGAAAAAAATTGAACCCGGAACGAAAGTAGAAGTAAGAGTGACTGAACATGGTTACAGATCAATTACAGGTGTTGTAAATGAGGAATGATAATAATGAGCGATCAAATCATCAATGAATTTGATATCTTTGCCATACACATAAATCTAAAATGCACTTCTCTTGACGAGGTAATTGTAGGTTATTTCTTTGGTAAGAAAAATGCCAATTTGGAATTTACATTTTATAATTTCCCTGCTTCCGTTCAAAAACGATTACCAAATATTTATGATAATCCACATCTCAATTTCAAAGAAGAATTAAATGAAATATCAAACAAAATCATACCCGATCATCCTGAAATAGTTGAAAGAAGTTCTAAGCTAATGGAGTATTTAAATCTTCAGTTCCAAAAAATTGGTGGATTGGAACGTTTTTCAAAGAGATTATCTTATCTTTCCCAATTGAATGAAAAAGATGAAATCAGCATGGAGCTTTTAGGGCTGTTTGATAATTGGGTGGAAAAAAAGGAATTACAGTTTGCAGTAGAGTACTTTTCTGCAGAAGACTACTCCAAAAAAGTCCTCGAAAGCGCAGAATTCTTTCCTGAAAAAGATAATTTCACTAATTATCTCGAATTGACAAGAATGCCTGAATTTTATCCACTTATTGATCCGATTCAAGGGATCACAATTGATGCTTTTGAAGTGGGCATGCCATTAAAAATAACCATCTTATCCTATCCTAATGAAGAAACGGAACATAAAGTCAAAGAGTATTATAAAGAACATGTGGATCTTAAAGAGGGTTATCTTAAGACAATAGAAGCAGATATCATATCCAAAGAACTGTTAACTGGAAAAAACGATACATATGTCCTGGTAAAGGTAAGATTACTTGATGACATTAGTGCCTATTCCATCATGCTTAAATCATTAAAACTAAATAGAAATGAAAGCTTGAAGCATAATATTTTACCACCGATAAAAGAAGAAGAAGATAATATCCCATCAGGAGAACAAAGAGTTTTTCATAACCGTTTAAAAAAGGAAACCAATGTTATAAAACAGCTGAAAGAAAAGGCAAAATTTAAATTTGCAGATTTAATGTTGGTATTGATTATCTTAGGCGGAAGCATCGCGCTTATTGCCTTGTTAATTGATTTAATGTCAAAAAAGTAAAGAGGAAAGGAGGTAGAAAATGGACAATATATTTGGTATAGTTCCCTCCAGAAGGCTTGGACGATCATTGGGATTGAGCACCATTCCAATAAGTACTTGTACTTATTCGTGTGTATATTGTCAACTTGGGAGAACAAGGAATATGACTTATGAACGTAAGAATTTTTTTAAGCTCGACGATCTTGTCACTCAACTTGCAAGCTATCAGAATAAACTTGATAAATTTGATGTGATTACTTTGGTTGGAGAAGGAGAACCTACACTTTACAATCAAACCGGTATGCTTATTGATGAAATCAAAAAACTTTTTGATAAACCAGTTGCCTTGATCACCAATGGCTCGCTTTTTTTTCTCGAAGAAGTTCGTCAAGATTGTTTAAAAGCAGATATTGTAATGCCAACTCTTGATGCATGGAGTGAAGAAAGTTTTGTTAAATTAAATAGACCAGTTAAAAAAATAACATTTGAAAAGATGTATAACGGGTTAAAGGAATTCAGAAAGATCTACAAAGGCGAATTTTATCTGGAAGTTATGTGTGTGCAAGGTATAACCGACCAGAACAATCACATGGAATTACTAACAAAAAAAATATCAGAATTAAATCCGGATAAAGTTTATATCAACACTCCAGTAAGGCCTCCAGCTGAAAACTGGGTTAAAAGATGCTCTCCTGAATTTGTAGAGAACTTGAGAAAACAGTTTAATTCTAATAAAGAAGTTGAATTACCCGACACGGATTTGTTTAGTATGAAAAGTGATATCAATGAAGCCATATTAGACATCATAAAAAGACATCCTCTAGATGAATCCAGCATTATTAGTTTTTGTAAAAAAAGTGGCGAGGATCATAACAAGATTCTCAAAAGTTTAACTGATAATATAAACGTGGAAAAAATTCTATATGAGGGCAAAAACTTTTTCAGGATAAAGTCAAGAAAAACAGATGATTTATAGAAAAAATCGATCGACCCGATTCGTCGTTATTTATCTACTAAAAGATAAATCTGATACAAAAGCTATTTAACGAGGAGAGTGATTTTTATGAAAAAGACACTTACGCTCATTGTATTGTTTTCTGCAATTTTGCTAACTATAGTTAGCGCCCAAAACTATGTAGAACGAGAATATGATTTCGTTTATTGGAGTATGCCCGATGATTGGCAACCTTTTAATGAGGATTTCATGCCGGGAGTTGAATTTTATAACGGTGAAACAAAACCCGGAAACGAGATAACCGAAGGTGCAGTGTTTGCTGTTGTAACTCAAAAAGGATTTGCAAACGGGATCATTTCTGAAATGAAAAAAGACCCTTCAACAAACTTGCAGATCGAAGCTAAGAATTATCTCAACGGTATGGAACGTGATTATTATGAGGGACTGATTGATAACAACGGCAAATCGGTTTGGTTTACTTTGAGTTTTTTCCCCGCCGATGGCAATCATGAAGAATTTATGGTATTCGGAATAGCCACTGGTCCAAATATGAACAGAGACAAATCTCTTTTAAATCATATCATCGCATCTGTTGATGTAAAATCTGTTGAGACGTCACCACCAGATACCCCTTTGAAAAGAAGTTTAATAACGATCACCAATTCTGAAGATGCCATCTTTGAGCCTGGTTCGCTAATAGAATTTCAGTATGAAGTTGCTGAAGATCTTTTAAAAGGAAGTCCTTGGATTGGTATTATCCCTTCAGATATTCCACATGGAGATGAAGCTGAAAACGACCGACATGATTTAACCTATATTTATATTAACTCTAATAAAGGTCAAAAAAACCTGAAAGCCCCGGAAGAGGGAGGAAAGTATGATATCAGGTTACATGATACCGATTTTAACGGAAAAGAACTGGGCTACACATCTTTTGAAGTGAAAAACGAATTAAACTCACAACCGATAATAACTACTGATAAGCAGGTGTATACACCAGGTGAAGAGATAAAAATCACCTTTAAAAATGCCCCTGCAGAGACCTCTTCAGATTGGATAGGATTGTATCCATCTTCTTCGGATGAAAGTGATTATCTGTCTTGGCAATACCTCCAAGGTGAAAAAGAAGGTGAAATAACTTTCACGTCTCCACGTGATCCCGGAGAATACAATATCAGACTTTTTAATGATGACAGTTACAATACAATAGCCGTCAGCAATGTATTCAAGGTAAGTGAAAAAGATAAAACAGAAGAGGAACCTGAAAAAGAAACTGTTTTTATCAGCCATTATGAATTCTGCTCAACTATTAGAGACGGAAAGGCCGTAGATAGCAAACTAAAATTCTCACAAAAAGATGAAAAGATTTACATTTTACTAACACTTGAAGAATACCGAATGGAACACCAACTTATCTGGGAATGGGTAAAGCCTGAAGGAGAAATCTTTGATACCATTTCATTGGATTTAGAATCAGCATCGGAACTTGGGTATGAGAGTATTAGAAATTATAATGTCTGGTCATGGCTAAACACATCATCATTAACAGAATCACTAAAAGGAATATGGAAAGTAAATATTTATCTTGATGATGAAATTGTTCTAACGAGGCAATTCATATTTAACTGATTTTAAATAAAAAAGGGCCGAAATATTTTGGCCCTTTATTTGTATATTGTAATTAATTAATATCTTAATAGGAAACGGTTTCCTGATTAATGAAGGCTATCAACTACATTTTTCAGCCAAGCACCCTTTTTATAACGTTTGATCAGTATAAAAAATTTCGCTGTCTCTTCAACCATACACAAGGAATAAACAACTGGAAACGGCCATTTTAAGACAAGTCCAGCTATAGCTGATATAGGGATTCCCACAAACCAAAGACAACCGGCTTCCACATAAAAAGAGAATTTTGTATCTCCGCCTGCTCTCAAGATGCCAACTATAAACAATCCGTTGAGTATCTTGATGGGTGAATAAAGCATCGACAATCTCAGTAAGAGAATCGCAAGCTTTTTCACCTCTTCAGTTACAGAGAAAAGATTTACAAATAAAGGCGCAAATATTATCATCGGAATAATGAAAAGTACCACTAAAAAGAGTTCGAGATAAATAATCTTTTTTGAGATTGTTTTGGCTTGTTCAAATGAAGATTTTCCCAACTCCTGCCCAATAATAACTGCTGCAGCATTTGATAAAGCAAGCAAAACGGCAAAAGAAAAACGCTCAATACTGTTCATAATACGATTTGCAGCTAACAGCCTCGTTCCCATGTAACTGTATATGATGGCATACATTGAAAAACCAGTGGACCAGAATAATTCATTCAACACTGTAGGCATGGTATATTTAAGAAATCGCTTAAAAAAACTCTTTGAAAGGGCTTTGAAATGCTCTAAATGAACTCGTCCGGGCAGCTTTCTTTTATATATCACCCATAATATGAGTATCATTTCAAATAATCTTGATAAAAGTGTTCCGATTCCAGCACCTCTTATACCCAGCTTCGGGAAGCCAAAATTACCAAATATCAGTGAATAATTGAGTAAAACATTTAAACCTATTGCTATCATACTAACCATCATTGGAATGACTGCCTTTTCTGTATTTCGTAAAACGAAAGCATAGGTCATGGTGACCCCAAAGGTTATAAAACTGAAACTGATTGCATTTAAATACCCCGATCCTTCTGTTATAACCTGTAAATCAGGAGAAAAGATTCTTAAGGTATTCTCCGGGAAGAAAAAAGCAAGAATAAAGAAGAAAGCTGAAAGAATCAAAGAACATGATAACATTAAAGCCGTTGTACGCGATATGTTATATTCTTGCTTTGTCCCCCAAAACTGAGCGATAAAAATCGAACCTCCGGAAACCAATCCGAACATGACAACGTTAAAAATGAAAAAAAACTGATTGGACAAACCCACAGCTGATATTGAAACTTCGCCTAACTGACCAATCATAAGCATGTCAACGAAGTTCATACTACTTAAAATAATTTGTTGTATCGCTATTGGTAATGCAACTTTGAAAAGTCTTCGATAAACTGTCATGCAGAAATTCTATCATAAAGTTAAGAGTAAAATAAAAAGATTGTGTTATTTGTTAGTAAACAAAACATTTTTCAATAAGCACTCAAAATCAGTTTGTCATTGTTCGTGATATAATTTTATGAGAAGTTACTCTTTAACAGAAAGGTGTATAAATGGAATTTGATTTTTTTTCAATAAAAGTATTTGCGGAAAGCCAATCATCAGATGAAATTATATTAGGATTTTTTTTTGGTAAGGTAGAAGGTCGTTTGGAATTTCAATTTATAAATTTTGCAAGAAGATTTAAAGATTTAGCTAAAATAAATCTCAAAAAAGATCTCAACGGTTTTAAGGATGACCTCAATCAAATATACAGAAAGCTCATCTCACGAAGCGGCGACATCATTTCTAAAACAAATGATTTTTCCAATTATTTAAAGTCTTACATCAACAAAAACGGAGGACGATTAGCTTTTAGCAATAAGCTTAGCAACATAATAGAAAACCGAGATGCTGAAGCTGTCAGATCATTACTGAGAGATCTGTTTGATGAATGGACCAGTGATGTAAGAATTAACTTTGATTGGGGTTGTTCAACATATAGTGAAATGAGCTCTGATGAATCATTAAAAACTGAAAACACCTTACAGATCCAAAACGCAATGGAAAACACAAAAGAAAGGAAAGATCTATTAGATCTTGCTGATTTTTATCCGATTGTTGATCCAATGGAAGGCAATCAAGCAGCCGGACTCAAGGTTGGAGATTCTGTTTTTATAACGATTATCAATTTTAACAACGAAGAGGAACAGAAAAGATTAATTAACACATATCCGGATAAATTTGATGAGAACGGAAAAAACATTAAACCCTTTGAGGGCTATCTCACCGCCATGGAATATGTCTCTGCTGAAAAAGGAACTGTATTATTAAAGATCATCGTTGATGAATGGTTTGAGGCAAAAGCCTTTATCATGTCAAATATTAGAATAATGCAAAAGAATAAGAGGAAAAATATTCTCAAACAGAATATCGCTACCAATGATAAGCTACCGGAAGATATGGTTAGAAATATTGAGAAAAAAAGCAGCTCAGAAGACGGGGTTTCAAGAGAGAAATTGATCGATCGCCTTATTATTGCCTCATTAATTGCTCTCATTGTATTCGTCATACTGATCATCATATTCATACTCTTGTGAGGTGAAAAAATGTCTGAAATTTTCCATCCAAAAAAAGTAGATTATTTACCTTCAAAAAAAATGTATCTGCTTAGAGCTGGTTTCAAAGGGAGTAAACATAATCTAGATAAAACAATGCTCGATCTTGCAAACGAAATTTATATTGAATCAATTCCATTGGTTAATGCTGAGATTGTTTATGAAACTGTTTCAATTCATAACTTAAAAGAAATACAAGTCCCTAATAAATTTCAAGGAACGCAGCAGATTACCTTTTTTGTCTCCACAATTGGTAAGGTTATTGATAATCGTATAGAAAATTTTTACAATAATGAAGAACAGACAAAAGCAATACTGATGGATGCCTGGGCTTCTGAATCAATTGAAGAGTTAAACGAAAGGTTTGATATGAGCCTGAGGGAAAAACACAATAAAGGAACAATGCGGTTTTCTCCCGGTTATGGAGATATTGAATTAACAGAAAATAATAAGATAATTAAATATCTGGACTGCAAAACGGTAAAAGCTCATCCCATTTCGGGAATGTTAATCCCCCAAAAAAGTACCGTTTGTATGATAGGATGGTATTGACCAAACAGATTAAAAAGGTAAAGGAGTTAGCATGAAAGATAACGCAAAAGAATTAAAAAAAGAGTTTATAAGTGATTATTTCAATACACACGAAAACAAAGTCTCCTTTGAAGTATACCCCCCCAAAAAGGGCCAGAAAAAGCAATTTGAAATCATAAAAAACACAATAAAACGATTGAAAGACCTCAATCCTGATTTTATAAGCGTTACTTACGGACCGGGCGGGACAAACAAAGGAAAGGCAGTTGATATTTCAGAATACATTAAAAAACATGGCCTGACACCACTTGCTCACTTAACATCAGTGGGGTATACAAGAGAGGATATCCCTCCCATATTGGATAAACTCTATTCCATAGGTGTTAAAAACATCCTTGCTTTAAGAGGTGACGTTCCCCAAAAAGCTATATTTCCACATGGCGCTTGGTGTGATTTCAGGTATGCCAAGGATTTGATCAGTATAATAAGAAGGGATGGAAGATTTTGTATAGGTGCAGCAGCTTACCCCGAAGGTCATCCCGACTGTAAAGAATTGAGAATTAGTATTGATCATATGAAAGTAAAAATTGAAGCCGGTGCGGACTTTTTTATTTCACAAATGTTCTTTGAAAACCAGCTCTACTTTGACTTTCTTGACAGAGTTCGTGATGCCGGTATACATATACCTATTATTCCCGGAATAATGCCTGTTTTACGTGCTAAGCAAATCGGAAAAATATTGGCTTTATCGGATGCATATGTTCCAAAAAAACTTGCTGAAGCTATAGAAAGGTATTCTGATGAACCAAAAGAGATGGAAGATTACGGAATTGATTACACTTTAAGACAAATTGAGGAGCTAAAAAGCTACGGTATCAATAAATTTCACATTTATACCATGAACCGCTGGGAACAGGTCACCAAAATTGTCAAATTGGCTCAGTTGATATAGGAGGATATTTATGGAAAGAAAAGAATTCAGAAAATCATTGGAGAACGGTCCATTGTATCTGGATGGGTCATATGGTGCTCAGTTTTTTAAATTAGGATATACAGATATACCCGGTGAAATGTTAAACTTAAAAGCTCCTGATGTTGTTTATCAACTTCAAAGAAGTTATATTGAAGCGGGAAGTAATATACTTCTGTCAAATACATTCAGTGCGAATAGAATGAAACTAAAATCGTTAAAAATTGAGAAGCATTTAGAAGAGATCAATAAACAAGCGGTCAATTTGGCAAAAAAGGCTGCAGGAAATAAAGCATTTGTGTTTGGTGATATTTCATCAACCGGTGAGTTTCCAAAACCTGTTGGTGAAACGGATTCAATAAAGATTTATGATGCCTTTTATGAACAGGCAAAATTACTTGATGACTTCGGTGTTGATGGATTCATAGTTGAAACAATCTCAGATTTGAAGGAACTGAAACTGGCTATTCTGGCAATAAGAGATATAACAATTGAAAAGCCACTCATTGCACATATGACCTTTGAAAAACCGGTCAATAACAAACCTTACTCTTCAAGAAGTGTAACAGGAACACCTGTTGAGGTCTTTGCGAATCTTATGAACGATATGGATGTTGATGTGGTTGGTATAAACTGTACGTTGGGACCCAAGGAAATATACAACGTTTTTGAACGCCTGTCTCAATTTACCGAAAAACCCCTTTCTGTAGAACCTAATGCCGGAAACCCTGATCTTATAGATGGAAGACTGGTCTATGGAATGTCACCTGATGAATTCAGTGTATATGCTGCTGATATGGTATTTCAAGGAGCTTCCTTAATAGGAGGGTGCTGCGGAACAGGGCCTGAACATATAAAAGCTCTAAAAAACCTGGTGGATAAAAATCCGGATTTTGTTTATTATGAGGGAAAACAAAGGGCACAAGGAGACTATCGATTAAAGGAAGATCTTATCTATTTATCCTCTAGAACTGATTTGATTTCCTTGGAACCTTTTACTCCCATTGGCGAAAGAATTAATCCCGCATCAAACAAGTCTTTTCAAGATGAAATCGAAAACTTCAATTTTAAAAGAATTTTAGAATTGGCTAAAACACAAGAAATGGAAGGGGCTAAGGTACTTGATCTCAATTTTGGGATTGAAAAAATACTAGACACTGATCATTTTACAAAGACTGTAATGGCACTTGATAAAATTTCATCTCTACCTATTTCTTTTGATATACAAACGAATAAGTATCTGGAAGAAGCCCTTTTTGAATACCCGGGCAGACCATTAATAAATTCTGCCCGAGTAACAGAAAAAAGTCTTAATCGAAAGGCGTCACTCTTAAAACGCCATGGCGGTATGCTTATTCTTCTGGCAATGGGAAAAAAGATACCGGAAAACTCTGAAGGAAGATTTGAACAAATCATGGACGGAATCCAAGAGCTTGAACGCCTTGGGATTTCAAGAAAAAGGATATTAGCAGATCCACTTGTCCTTTCTCTTGGTGCTGATAATGATCCGGCTACTACACTTAAAACAATTGAAAAACTCCATCATAAAGGGATAAAGACAACAATGGGGTTATCTAATCTAAGCTTTGGCATGCCTAATCGAAGATCTATCAACGCTGCTTTCCTTGCTCAATCAATTGGTTTTGGACTGGATAGTGCCATCATGAATACAGGGGACAAACACTTATTCTCCATAATGGAAGGTTCCTTGAAGTTAAGGGGGCAAAGTATAAATCAACAACGTCAAGTTGTTTCCGAAAATCAATTGGTAAGTTTTCTTTTGAATGGGGAAAGAGAAAAATTGCAAAATTTAATTGAACAAAAATTAAAGAATAGCACCCCTCTGGAAATAAGCCAGAAAGTATTAGGAACAGCAATGAATGAGATTGGAGAATTATACTCTAAAAAGAAGATTTATCTCCCGCATTTAATACTTTCAGCCGAAACAGCCAAGCCTGTATTTGAAAAATTAAATGAAATGTCTGATACATCAATTGAATCAGTTGGAAAAGTTCTTTTGGCAACTGTTGAGGGAGATGTTCATGACATCGGTAAAAAGATTGTTGGAACCGTATTAGCTAGTGGTGGTTTTGAGATCATCGATATTGGTAAAGATCGAACATCGAAAGAAATTGTTAATGAAGTTAAGAATTATAAGCCCGATATTCTCGGCCTTTCTGCAATGATGACAACAACAGTAGGAAAAGTTAAGGAAGTAGCTGAACTGTTAAAGGATGAAGGGATAACGATTTTTTTAATTTCAGGCGGGGCTTCCATGAATAAAAGGCTTTCAGAAGAATTTGGATGTGACGGTTACTCTGAAGACGCTTCAGGCGCACTAAAATTATGCAGAAAATTACTCAAAATCACTGAAAACGCCTTTTGATAATCTATTATTGGAAAGCTTCTTTGTGAAAATGTTATAATGGAATAGTTTAAAGATCAGAGGCGATTGTATGAGGGTAAATCCACCAAACAGTTCTATAGATAAGGATAAAAAAACAGAAAAATCTAAGAAAAAGCATTTAAAAAAAGCCGACTCCAAGGCTGAAAATTCAGATAGTTGGTCTGGTTTCATAGACATGTTGGGGGAAGTCAAACTTGATCAGATTGAAGAAGAGGCAAAAAAATACCTGCAATACGTTCTTAGCGCAGGAAACCGATTTTCCAGATCTCCAACACATAAAAACTTTCAGGGGTATAGAGACTCTCTCAAAAAATTTTTACAGTTTATAGAAAAGGGGCTCTATAGAATAAAAGAAGACATGGGAATTGATGTTGATTACCCAAAGTTATATATGGTTGCAGAAAAGGTTGATGAAAAGATACACCATTTGGCAGGCCTTTTAATGGATAATGAAAAAAACACAATGAATTTTGCAGGAAAGGTTGAAGAGATTAACGGTCTCGTTTTAGATTTGTACCGATGACATATAATATTTCGTCAATTGAGGATACCGTAAGGGAAAAATATCATAAACAGATAAACAATTTATTATCACTGGCAGAATCAAATAAAATACCTGCAATCTGTTTAACAGGTGAAGACAAAAGTCTGATAGAAATTATTATCAGAATTTTTCTAACAACATATGAAAACAAAAGCTTTAAAGAAATTTATAACTGCAACGATTTTTATGAAATCAAATCAGATTCAGGTTCTATTAAAATAGATGATATTAGAAAACTTTTAAGGTTTTCAACTTTGAAAAAAGAACATTTAAAACATAAATATACAGTTATAAAAAACATTGAAACTGCTAATATCTATGCACAAAATTCACTTTTAAAGATTATTGAGGAACCGGGTATTGATACTCTTTTTCTTTGTTCAAGTTGTTCATTTCATTCTTTACTCAATACGATTAGAAGCAGGTTATTCAGAATTAATATTCCTTCAAAGGCTTTGAATGAAATGGAAGGAAACTTTTGCGATGAGGTCAAATGGTTAGCAAGAGTATCTATTGATGTTTTAATAGATTTTTCTCAATTATCCAAATTCCAACAAAAACAGCTCATTTATTCAATAAGAAAAAAGGATTTATCAGAGATTATTGAAGATTATCTTAGAAGCTGTGGGGATTATGAAATTGAATTTGAAGGCGGTATCACGATTCGGGGAAGGTCGCTGTCAAGATTATATGCACTATTGTTGGTTGAGAAATTATTCCTGGATTTTTTTTATTCCCCGGATGAAATCAACGGTCTCATTTTTGATTTTAAAACCCTAATCACTAAAAAAAGCATATATAAGACTTCAAAGGAAAAAAGCTCTATAACCTCGTTCAATAATGTCTTTTTTAAAGAACTTTTTTCTATTACAGAAGAAGTCATTTATATCATGCTAAATTTCCAAGAAGGGTTCTTGCTGGGTTCTTTGAGTTATACTTATCTTACAGAACTCTGCCTGAAGCAAAAACCAAAGTTAAAAAAAGAAGCGATAAAGGATTATTTAGAGTTTATAGAACAAATTAAAAATTCAAACCAGATTTCACTCAATACTGAGCTTCTTATGATAAATTTTATATTGAAGACAAGGAAAATATTTAATGAAAGCGAGCGTACAAAATGGGAATGATTGCAAAAGTTTACGAGGTTGAATTTCTCGAATTCGGAAAAAAGTATTACTTTACATACGAAGGAAAACTAAAAAGAGGGACAAAAGTTCTGGGCATGAGTTTTTTTGGACTGGATGTAGGTAAGGTTATCAGTGGTCCTGAGGATGTAGATATGGAAAAGGTAGATTACGAAGTAAAACCGATTTTGAGACCTTTAACGAAAGAAGACCTTGAAACAGAAAGAAACAACAAAACGGATGCCGATGAAGCCTACGGCATATGTCAGGAAAAGATAAAAACATTAAAATTACCAATGAAGTTGTTAAAAGCTCAATACATGTTTGATCGATCTAAACTTCTTTTTTACTTCAGTGCAGAAGGGCGTGTTGATTTTAGGGAATTGGTTAAGGAACTGGCACACTGTTTTAAAACGCGCATTGAACTTCGACAAGTTGGCGTAAGAGACGAGTTAAAATTCATTGGCAGTATTGGAATGTGCGGCCAACCGGTTTGCTGTAGAAGGTTCAAAAGGGAATTTGATAAGATTACACTTAGGGATGCAAAAAGACAGCAGATGATGATAAATCCTGCTAAGATATCCGGTCAATGTAAAAGACTTCTTTGCTGTTTAAAATATGAATTGGATAACTATGAGGAAATATTGGCTGATATCCCCGACCCTGGCAGTGTTATTCAATATAACGAAGAGGTATGCAAGGTGATTGGATGCAATATTTTTAAGGAAATAGCCACATCAATAACAGATGATGGAAACAAGAGAGAGATTCCTTTTGATTATTTCAGAAAAAGGAAGGATTCAATAATTTCAAAACCAGCAACCTCTGATGACGACCTTGAGGAATTACCCGATGAAGACGAGGGTTGATAGATGTCTGAACAAACAGAACATTATTATACAAAAGATCCAAATTCAATTCTAAGAGTAAAAGAAAGTGTAATACATTTAAAAAACGGACATCAATACAAATTTAAAAGTCCTTCAGGTGTGTTTGCCTTTGGAAAGGCAAATAAAGCGACAGTTACTTTTCTAAACAATATACAGATCAATGGTCGAGATTTACTGGATCTTGGTTGCGGATACGGAACAGTCGGAATCATTTGTATTAAAGAAAATCCTTTTTTACGTTTACACATGAGTGATATAAATGAAAGGGCTGTAAGATTCGCAAAAGAAAATGCATTGAATCATAATATTGAGGCCGATACCAGATCTGGTAATCTTTTTGAGCCTTGGGAAGGAAAGCTTTTTGATATGATTTTGTTTAATCCTCCTTTAGCGGCCGGAAAAGAAGTTTGGATAAAAGCTGTCTTGGAATCCTTTAATCATCTTAGAACGACCGGCACAATGCAGATTGTTGCTTACCACAATAAAGGTGGAAAAAGAATTATGGAGTATATGAAAGAAGTTTTTTTAAATGTAAAAACACTTGTAAAAAGTGGCGGTATACGGGTGTACTTATCGGAAAGGCGTGAATAATGAAAAAAATAACCACTATTTTTTACGTTTTTCTAATTATCATAATCGCTGGAATCTTTTTATTCTTTTTTTTGGAAAAAGGTGAAAAGATAAGAATTACATATTTTATCCAAAAAGAACAAGGCAAGCCTATTTCGGAAGATTCCAGTTTAATCTATCAGGAAATGCTAAATCACACAGAATTATCAATCAAACAATTTGATTATGGAATCAAATTGTTTGAGAATATAGAAGATCTGGAAAAAAAGTTAAAAGATACCATTAAATCGGGAATATCGAATGTATTCTTTTGTAGTTTTGCTGACGAAGAATCGTTTAACGCTTTTCTTACAATGGACAGTAGTTCTTCTCCTTTTTACATTACTGTTTATGATGGAGATTTAAAAAAAGCAAATACCAAAAAAGAGATACTGCATATATACCCGCCAACCGTGATGGTTGCAGAAGCCGTTAATGCGTTCTTCAATCTGAATGATAACCATTCAAATCTCATTATAAATGATGCAAAAAACCATAGTAAAAATACTGCATTTTTGACTCATTTGAAGGGAAAAAATAATTCAGTAAGCTTGGATGAAAACGACAACTTTAATGATATCATTAACTCTCTCGGGAAAACACTCTCTGAAATAAATCCCGATTATCTAATTATCGATTTAACAGAAAAAAACACAATCACATTACTTGAAAAAATTGTTGGTTATCCTAGAGATAGAATCATATTACTCATTCAGAATACAAGTGAACAAGTGGGATATTATACCGGATCCAATTCATTTGGTGTAAATGGCATTGCATTCTCTAACCCCTCAGAAGTCAGGGGATTTAACAATAAAGATACTCTTTTAAAGATGATTACTCGTACATTGGCTCAATGCTTTGTTAAATACAACAAAGTTGGGATAGAAGAACTCAAAAAACACCTCGGTGAAGTCTCTGGAGAATCAATTCAAATAAAAGATAATAACCTTATCACACCTCTATATAAAATTTCTTTTTCAGAGAAAGGCCTGCGAGTGGTTTCGAAATTGGAAATGAAGAAATGAAAAAAGGTGAAAAATGAAAGAAAAAAGAAATCCCTTTAAGTTAACATACAACGGTATAAGATTGTTTTGGATTCTCATGTATCTCGTTTATATGTTTTTTTTCGGATTTACAACTTATCAATCCATCAATGGTTTGGTTGTTGAACGATCTACATATCTGGTTAATCTATTCAATACCCTTTATAATCAAAACGCTATTCAAATGGTTTCAAATCCAGAAAATTTTGATAGAGTTTTGGTATCGGATATTGAGGGGGAAATTTTACTTCAATATGGCGAGCTCATTCCTGCTATAACAAATCTGGAGTATAATTCCCTTTTCGAAAAACTACAAACCGAGAAGATAGTGCTCTCCAATTTTTATTATGATCCTATTATCGATCAATCTTGTTTTGACATGGGCATAATAGAAAAAAACAGAGTATATATCGGTACTCTATCGGCAAATAAATTCCTACAAGATAATCTGGAAAACTTAAGACTGGATCATTTTTTGATTTTTGATTCCAATTCTAATGGGTATCTTTACGAGGATTCGGGTTTTTCTTCCCTATCATACTTTGAACGAGAAAAAATTAATTGGATAAATAACGTGCTTTTTATTTCAGATAATACGCTCTATTTCAGCCACACTGAAAGCCTTAATAATTTTCGATTGGTTGCTTATCTACCTTTTATTAAAGAAATCCTACCAGCTTTTATCTATTCAATCATCCCATTTTGCCTTGGACTCCTTATCATCTTTTTTACCGAACACAAAAATAATACTGAAAATAAAAACAAAAAAAACCGAATGGAAGAAATGTTAATTCACATTATCAAAAAAAGTCAAGTTCCAGAGACTTTACTGAATGACAAAGACATGATTAAAAGCGATTTATTTAGGAAATTGAACGAAAAATTCATTAATTATGAAAACTATAAAAAGGATATGAAAAGATATGTTGAAAAGCTGTCTTCTTTCTCAGAACAGACTCTTGAGTTAAAAATGGACATAGACTATCTTGATAAATATTTTTATAACCTTGTCAATCAAGAAGAAATAGATTTTTCTGAATCAATTCAAACACTTTTTCGTATAGCTTTTGAAAAAAACGAAAGGTTTTGCCAGTTAATTCTCAAAATAAATGATAAAACAGTCTTTTCAAAAGAACCTGAGGAGCTTGGAAATAAACTGACAACGGGTGATGATTATGAATTTAACTACATTGAACTAGGAAGATATAAAATAGATTATTATGTGGATTTTTGTCAAAATATCCCACCCGAAATAACTCAAATTAGAAAAACTTCATTTGAGTTATTTTCAAGATATATGGCACTCATATACTCCATAAAAAGAGGATTTAATCCGGAAGAATTAAGTCTGACAAAAAACTTTTCAACTTTTAGTGAAATGGTTGAACGTGAGATTGACAAAGTTAAGAGATACAACGACGAGGGTATTTTGTTTTATCTGGAACTGATAAATTTCAGCTTGATTAAAGAAAAATACGGTGTGTCTGTTGCGAAAATAATCGTTAAAAGAATATCAGAAATCATTATTTCAGAGATAAGAAACAGTGATATTGTTGGAGTTTATAAAGAAGGTACCTTCTTAGTTTATTTTTGTAATTTGAATAAAAATCATGCCCGCATCAAAATAGAAGATATATGCAGTATAATTTATAATGACGCTAAAATAAAACAAATAGGAATTAATATTGATTTAAAGAGCTTAATTGCTTCGGTTGATAAAAACACAAAAACATTTGATCGTTTGTTACTGAAATGTCTACAAGTTGATGCATAATGAAAAAGGAGCGAACCCCTTTTTCATTATGTGCCAAGCATCCTGTCGATTCTCCCTCTGTTAAAACCTACCAAAACCTGGTTACCTATTTCAATGACAGGAACACCCATTTGTCCGGTTTTCTTGACCATCTTTTCAGCAGCGGATCTATCTTTAGAAACATCATAGTTTTTAAATGGAATACCCAACTCTTTAAAATACCTTTTTGCTGAAGTACAATGAGGACAACTGGGAGTAGAATAAATGACTATCTTTTTATGCATAAAATACACCTCCGAAATTTATACCCGTATGGGGTATAATAATTGACGAAGTTTTTTGAATTATATTTCACTTCGGAAGGAGAAAGCAAATGGCTTTTACTGTAATAGAAATCCTTCAAAAGACAAAAGAAGCGATTGAAGCAAATCAAGAAATTGGTGGATACATTCAAATAAAAGGGGAAGTAGGGACGTTCAAAGTTTATGGAAAACACGCATATTTAAATCTGAAAGAAGAAGATGCAATGTTAAAATGTGTTTATTTTATGGTACCAAAAGAAATCGTATCTACAGTTCAAGAGGGAAGTATCGTAGAAGCATATGGATATCTATCAATATATGAACCAAGAGGTGAATTTCAGTTTTATGTAAAATCAATGAGAGAAATCTCTAAAACAGGGCTTTTGATGATGGAGTACGAACGGATAAAGCAAGCACTGATCTCCGAAAATATTATTCCAAGACCCCCGGAAGAAAAAAGAGCTATACCAGATTACCCGCTTACCATTGGAGTGATTACTTCAAGAAATGGAGCAGCACTTTATGACGTTATTAAAACGATAGAAAAAAGATATCCTGAATGTACAATCAATCTCTTCCACACAGGAGTACAAGGAAAAGTAGAAAACCAAATTGTTAATTCGTTAAGCAAGGCCAATCAATCAAAGGCTGATCTTTTGCTTTTAGTAAGAGGTGGCGGTTCGTTTGAAGATCTTTGGTGTTTTAATCATTTAACAGTTGTCAAGGCCGTACGAAGCTGTAAAAAACCGATCATAGTAGGTGTAGGCCATGAAACTGATCACACCCTTTGTGAATATGCTGCCGATCTCATCGGTTCAACGCCAACTGCAGCCGCAATGTTGGCTACACCTGATATGTACAATCTCATCAAGTCCAAAAAACAAGCGCTTGAAAAAATTACGATTCTCATTCAAAGAAAAAAAACAGAAATTGAATCAACATTAAATTACAGAATGAAATTAATTCATCAAAAAGAACCTGCTAAAATTATATCAAATGGACTGAAGGAAATTAATGGAACGATTGAGCGTATTTCATCAGCGATTCAAAATAAGATCGCAGAAAAAAAACAAAGAATGGCACTTATAAAAGGTGTTTTGCAAACACCCTCAGCAGCTTTAAAATACAGAAAGTTAGAGACCAAATTGATAGTCAGTCTGGAAAAAATCAAATCCAATAACCCCAAAAGGTATTTTGATAAAGGCTTGGTCAGAATAGAAAAGAACGGAATAAGTGTAAATAGTGTGGTAGAATTGAATACGGCTGATCTGGTAACTTTATTCCTCATAGACGGAAAAGCTGATGCTAAAATATTGGAACTAAGAAAAGATCAATAGATAGAGGGGATATAGTGGCAACGAAAAAAAAGATTGAAGAACTATTGGATGAACTGGAAACCATAGCACGTGAGTTGGAAGATGGAGATGTCTCATTAGAGGAATCTATAAAAAAATATCAATTCGCTGTAGAGCTTTACAAAAAAGCACAAAAACAATTAAAAGAATCTGAAATAAAGATAGAGGAAATCAAGGGAAGACTTGAAGATGCATGAGGATGAAAAGCTACTTTTTAAAAACAAAAACCTTGTTGATGTAATCAAAAAGTCCGATGTTTCTGAGTTACAAAAATACGCTTCTCAAATAAGGGCCTTCATTGTTGAGACTGTTCAGCAAAATGGAGGACATCTTGCTTCTAATTTAGGCACGGTAGAATTAACTTTAGCACTATATAGAGTTTTTGATTTTCCTGTAAGAGACATGTTGGTTTGGGATACCGGACATCAGACATATACTCACAAAATCATTACCGAAAGGGCACAATCATTTAAAACACTAAGAAAGAAGAACGGCATAAGTGGTTTTACAAATATCTTTGAAAGTAAATACGATTCTTTTGGTGCCGGACACGTAGGTACATCAATAGCAGCGGCACTTGGCTTTGAAAAGGCTAAGAGATTATCCGGTGAACCCGGTGAAGTGATTGCTGTTATTGGTGATGGAGCACTTACTTCCGGTAATGCATTGGAATCTTTAAACCAAGTGGTGGGACAAAAAAGCAATTTAAAGATCATCATCAACGATAATGGCATGTCTATCTCAGATAATGTGGGATCCTTTGCTAATAATTTTTCCCTTATACGAACCGGAAAAGGGTACAATACCTTTAAAAAACAACTTAAAACCTTTTTGCATGAAACCCATTTAACAGGTTTAGAATCAATTTTGGAATGGTTCAGAGATAATATGAAACACAATCTATTACCCGATTCCATTTTTGAAGCCATGGGCTTTAAATACCTTGGTCCCATAGACGGACATGATATTGAAACCTTGTTAAGAGTCTTAACTAATATTAAAGATGGTTACAACAAACCGGTTGTTTTGCATGTGCATACAAAAAAAGGCTGCGGAATAGAGTATGCAGAAAAGAAACCCAATATCTTTCACGGTGTTGGTCCTCTTGAAAAAACAAATGGTATTGTAAAAACAAAACAAAAACTCACCTCATATAGTGAAGCCTTTGGATATATTTTGGCAAAATATTCAGATTATGACGAAAAATTAGTTGCTATAACCTCTGCAATGGATATCGGTACAGGTTTGCATCATTTTAAAGCAGCTTGTGAAGAAAGATTTTTCGACCTGGGGATCACTGAACAAAGCTCTTTGGTTTTTGCAGGAGGATTGGCATTAAAGGGTTATCACCCTGTTTATGCAGTTTATTCGACTTTTCTCCAAAGGGGTTACGATCAGATTATCCATGACATCGCTTTACAAAAAATACCATTGATAGTGGGAATTGATAGAGCCGGTCTAGTGGGAAGTGATGGACCAACGCATCATGGGATTTTTGATATCGCCATGCTAAATCCCATTCCCGATATAAGAATATATACTCCAAATTCTATTCGAAATCTGGTTAAGATAATGAATTTTCTATCCGGAAGACAATGGAATGTAAAAGAACCTGTTTTTATTAGATATCCCCGTGACAGAGAAAATATAACATTTGATGATATTGAAGCGCTAATTTCTGACAACGAAAAAAAAGACCCTGAAAAATGGGAAATGATTAACAACTCTTATTATAATCTTGGTTTCGAGGTAATTATTTTTGCTTTAGGAACACTCTTTAATAAATGTAAACAGATTATCGGAGATGTAGATTTTCCCATCCGATTAATAAATGTAACCTCAATAAAACCACTTGATTTGCAACTCATACAAACCCTTTTCGATTCAGAAAAACAAAAAGTTGTTATCACTCTTGAAGAAGGCATCAAAACAGGAGGTTTTGGTGAATATTTAGTCAATTTTATCAGAGAAAGATTTGATAAACAAATCTTGAAATCAAAAATTTTAGGCATTGACCATTTTGTAACCCACGGAAAGAGGGAAGAACTCTTGGATGAAATTGGTTTAAGCAGTGAAGGGATTTTAATGCAACTTCAAGTAGTTATTCATCAATTAAATGAAAATCACAAGATCGTACTTGGAACAGAATAAAAAAGGACAACTGAGACAACCTGTTATTACTCAATTGAAGGGAGCAGAAAAATA